>JAQIDF010000345.1 GCA_027858145.1 Prolixibacteraceae bacterium
ATACCTGATGCTTCTTTTTTTAATGATGTTACAGTGAGCAAGAACGGTGTTGTCTTTGTTTCCGACTCTCACGAACAACATATTTATGCTCTGAAAGACTCAACCTTCAGCTTATGGCTTGATGATCCAAAACTGGGCGGTGTAAACGGACTTTGGGCCGAAGGCGACAACCTGTACGCTGGTAACAACTCTGTTTGGGCAATTGACCAGAAAAGCAAAAGCATAGTTGAATTATTCAGTGGTACCGGTGGAATAGACGGATTGGAAACCATTGGAAACCGTAATTTCATCTTTTCGAACTGGGGAGGACGTATTTATATCTCCGACAACGGAAAAGTGATAAAATTGTTAGACACTTCGGAGGTGGAAATCAATACGGCCGATATCGATTATATTCCAAAAAAGAATTTAGTACTGGTTCCTACTTTCTTTACCAACAGGATTGATGCCTACGAACTTGATATGAAAGCAGAAAAAGAAGAATAATAATGCGGACATCCTATCTACTTGCTGTTTTTCTTTTTGTATTGGGATGTTCTACATCTAAAAAGATAGCTGATAACTCATCTGCCTGGCCTGATGATATGGAAGGCACTCAATGGAAATTGATTGCACTGAATGGTCAAAAGATTGCAGAAGAAAACACAGGCCCCAAACAAGTATATTTAATGTTTGTTGAAGAAGAAAATCGTTTTTACGGGAGTGGAGGATGCAACGCCATCAATGGCATGTATATTCATTCTAAGGCCAATCATTTAGAATTTTCTAATATCGCTTCCACCAAAATGGCTTGTATGAAAATGGGGGTAGAACATCAGTTTTTAAATATGCTTAAAGAGGTGGACAACTATCAATTAAAAGGTGACACTTTAGTTTTAAAAGTGAACAAAGAAGCTGTATCCAGGTTTATTGCGAATTGACATTATTTAAACATGCCATCACACAACCGAAACCGGGGCAAAGAATCGAACGACGACCACCTATTCTTCTGATTATTCTTGAAAGCGCTTTGTCGGGTGCCTACATATTCAAAGGGCGCGACGGTGCCTGCCGCGATATTCAAAGTGTACACGGCTCATACAAGCGGGTAATGCAAACCGGTGAAGCTATAAAGCTGGCCGGAGAGAGCATGAACGAACTGGGCATTTGCAAGGCCACCTGGTATTTCGATGCACCAGTGTCGAACAGTGGACGGCTGAAAACATTTTTAATGGACATTGCCAATATAGAAGGTTATAACTGGGAAGCCCAACTTCTAAATGCACCCGACAAGGAATTGGCCATATCAGACCTCCCGGTTGCCACATCCGATGGATGGATTATGGATCGGTGTGAAAAATGGGTTAACCTGGCGAACTATATTATTGAGTGGAAAATGAAGAATGTGAATTTGGTGAGCGTGTAAAAACCTGTTTGTTTTATTTTCGCACATGTCAATGTTGTTTTTTCACTCTTTTTTTTGTAAGTTTATTCCTTCAAATACACATTCTAAATTATGATTTCACCAGAAGTGATAGGAAAACGTATTGCGACACTGCGCAAGAGGAAAGGATATTCACAAAGTGATTTGTCCAAATACTTAAAGATATCACGATCTTCGGTTACCCAAATAGAACGTGGCAGCAGAAATATTTCAATTCTAGAATTTAAGAAAATAAGTGAAATACTGGTTATTTCGATGGATGAGCTGCTTTCTGAAAATTTTGAATTAAAGCCTCAAGAAATAATGGCGAATGAACCTGAGTCAAAATATGAGACACGAGATTCGACACCAGTTTTAGATCCAAAAAAATTTAAAAACATCCTCCTGTACATACTTGAACATTGCGCCGGCAAACCTAATGTTGGTGAAACATTACTGTACAAACTACTCTATTTCTCAGATTTTAATTATTACGAACTTTACGAAGAACACCTTAGTGGTGCTGAATACAGGAAATTACCATTTGGACCTGTTCCACACAAAATTGAATCAATTATAAACACTATGATTGAGCAACAACAACTGCAACGAATAAAAACAGAATACCACGGATACCCACAAACCCGATTCATACCTCTTGTTAAACCTAATTTAAAGGAGCTAAAAGCAAGTGAAAAAGATATTATAGATAAAGTAATTGAACAATTCTCAGATTGGTCGGCATCTGCAATTAGCAATTACTCACATCAGGATATGCCATGGAAAGCTACCAGTGAAGCTGAGATCATTGATTATGAACTTGCTTTTTACAGAGAACCTCCATTTTCAGTACGAAACGATGAAGAAGAAAACTACGACATATGATTTTTGAAGAGCTAATGGAATACAAGAAAGACCTCAAAAAACTTTCCAAAAAGCACCGAAGCCTTCAAGAAGATATGCAAACGATCAAAAAAGTGCTACGGGTATCACCAGATGAACGACCTCCATTCAGCTTTAGAATTGACAATTTAGGAATTGCAACCTGCATAATAAAAGTAAAAAAGATTGCCAGTAAAAATTTTAAAGGCAAAGGCGTAAACTCTGGTTTCAGATTAATATACGCACACTTCGAACAACAAAAACGAATCGTTTTCATTGAATTGTTCCATAAATCCCAGAAAGAGAATGAGGACAGGCAACGTATATTGAATCATTTTGAATAATTCTATCTATAAATATTTTCACCCGGACAGGAATGCCCGGGCTACTGTAGGACAGACATTCCTGCCTGTCCCAAAAATTGTTTATCTTAGTTTGAAAAAAACACCACCATGCCCCAGCACAAAAGCCAATACCGCCGCAACCTCCCCCATATTGTTCCTATTGAAGGAATGTTCCATGTGGTTTTCAGGGTGAAGGACTCAATTCCTAACCATATAGTAGAAAAATTCAAGTCTGATTATGATGACCAAAAATTGAACATTACCACGAATTCAAAAGAAGAATACCTCCAGATATTAAACCGCCTCAACAATGAGTATTTTGAAAAGTTTGAGAGTGAGCTCCATAAAAGCCCGATAAAACCCTTAGCTGATTTTAAAAATGCAGAAATCGTTCAAAACGCTATCCTTTATTTTCAAAACAAACGTTACACAATTCTGGCTTATTCCATTATGCCCAATCATGTTCATATACTACTATCCAACTTGAAAAAGCATTTAGCCGATATATTAAAACCCATGAAGGGATTTTCAGCAAGGAAAATTAATAAACAAGGAGGAACAAAAGGAACTTTTTGGCAAGATGAAAGTTACGATCATCTAATTCGAAGCAGAAATGAAATGGCTGATACTGTCAACTACATTATTAACAACCCTGTTAAAGCAGGCATATGCAATCATTATACAGAACATGATTTTACATGGTGTGCTGATTTTATGGCTGAAGAATAGCATTGTAGGGCAGACATTCCTAACACGTAGCGCAGACATTCCTGTCTGCGAAAAATATTTTTTACCCGGACAGGAATGTCCGGGCTACAGTTCGGGCTACCACCCCATCAAAAACGAAACATCGTCGCCCGGTTCAACCTCAACAGGTTCTTTTCCTTTTATAAAGATGCGTGCAGGATGTGCACCAATTAACGACAACTTATTATCATCGAGCCTCAGCATGGTACCTTCGCGTAAACCAACTACGTATAGGTGCGGGTTAATTTCGATAAACTCTTCGATACGCTGCTGGCGTGTTTCACCGGCATGCCCATCTGGATTGGCGTCGAGGTAGTGCGGGTTAATCTGAAATGGTATCAGGTTAAAAACATCGAAGCCCTTGGGATCGATGATGGGCATGTCGTTGGTTGTGCGAATGGTTGGGCAGGCTACGTTCGAACCGGCACTCCAGCCTATGTAAGGCGCTCCGTTTTTCACCTTAGCCGATATGGCCTCAATCAAGCCGTTGTCGCGCATTGTTCGCACCAACTGCCAAGTATTTCCACCACCTACAACAATAACATCAGCTTCTTCAATAGCCTTTACCGGATCGATAAAATGATGAATGCTTGTAACTTTATGACCAATCTCTTCAAAACGTTCATTCACTTTACGCTCATACACATCAAACGAGAATGTAACAGCTGCGTATGGAATAAAAAGAATATCCAGATTTTCTTCTCCAAGAAAGTTCTGTATCTCTTTTTTGGGATACTCAAGATATGGCTGACCCGCCATCGACGAATTACTAATCAACAATAATTGCATAATATATAAGTTCATTTTTTTACAAATATAAGATATTCAGAACCCATTTAGCACAATGAATGTTCATTTACGGTTCACTATAAGCCAAATTATGCATCCATTATAGCGATCGTTTCAATGTAAAATAAAACGTTGAACCATTGCCGGGTTCGCTATAAGCCCAAATTTCACCCCCGTTTAAATTTACAAACTCTTTGCTGATAATCAGCCCGAGCCCACTACCGGTTTCGCCCATTGTACCTTCGGTTGACGAAGAATAATCCACTTTAAACAGTTTTTCTAATTGATGCTTATTCATGCCACGGCCATTATCAGCAACTGACAAGGTTACAAATTCATCATCAACATTTGCATCTATTTTTACTTGAGATGATGACTCGGAAAATTTGATAGCATTGGTTACCAAATTTCGCAAAACGGTTAAAATCGATTTATAGTCGGCATAAACATACACATTGGACAAACTTTTAAACTGAACGGTTATATCTTTCTTCATGGCTACTAAGTCCACTATTTTTTCTGTTTCCCGAAACAACTCATTAACCGATAATTTCTCTTTCTCAATTTTAATCGTTTTTGTTTGTGCTTTAGCCCAAACCAGCAAATCATCAAGCAAGTCAATGGTATAGGCCGATGTTTTTTTCAACACCCTGTGGAACTTATCCTTTTCTTCTTCGGATAATGAATCTGCATCTAAAATAAGCAACTCGTTAAACTGATCAATTGTACTAATAGGATTCCGAAGATCATGCCCGATAATTGAAATAAATTTATCCTTGGTTTGGTTCACAATTTCCAGTTCTGCTTTTTGCTTCTCGATATGTTCTTTCTGTTCGTTAATTTCTTTTGTTCTTTGCTGAACCAATTTCTCAAGTTTGATTTGTTCTTGTTCTGATTTTTTCAACTGAACCCTGACATACAAAATAATTAAAGAAAGCGCGACAACAACAAACAGAATTTTGAAAAGGAGAGTCTCCCACCAGGCCGGTTTAACAACCACTGGTACAGTTGTTACTTTATCTCCTATTATCCCGTCACTGTTCGACGCCTTAACATTGAAAACATACTCACCAGGGTCGAGATTGGTATACTGGACGCTGTTATTTTCAAACGATAAAGAGTACCACTCAGAATCAAACCCTTCGAGCTTGTAGTAGTATGAATTTTTAAAAGAAGGATTAAAATTCATTGCAGAGAAATGAAAAGCCAGCACTTTGTGATAATGCTTTAAAACAATCTGATCGTTATAAACCGAAGGAACATTCTTTTGTCCATAACGATCTTGACCATACTGCTCACCATCAATCTCAATTTTGGTAACAACAACCGGTTCTGTAGTTTGGTCAATACTGATACTATCTGTATAACAGTAATTCATACCAGCTGGTGAACCAACAAGCAATTGGCGGGTATTTACATGATAGAACAATGCCGATTTATTGAGATTATTCATTAGCAACCCGTTATGTCGGTAGAACGTGTATACATTATGCGCATTATCGAGATTAAGAAAGCTTACGCCACGATTGGTGCTTACCCATAAATTTCGATTATCATCGACAAGTGATGCCTGAACAACGTTTCCGGATAATCCATCTTGTTTAGTAAAAACTTTGATATCACCCGTTAGGGTTGAATATCGAAAGAGCCCCGAACCAGATGTTGACAACCACAAATTTTTATTATCATCAAGAAAAAGATCGTTTATTACTACATCAGAATATGCATTATTGTAGCGAGAGAGTTCAAAAACAAAAACAGACGAACCTGTTGTAAGGTCATATTGTATCAACCCCAGGCCAAAGCTGGCCAACCATAATGTGTTACCATCAACCACAACATCAAAAACACTGTTGTTATATTGATCATCCTGGTCAAAATGAATAGTTTTATAGATTCTGCTTTTTTTATCGAGCTTTTTAACGCCGGCACCCCACGTGCCACACCATAAAAACGAATCTGTTTCGGCAATGCAAAAAACCGAGCTCCAATCTCCTTCCTGATGGGGTATAAAGCTTATTTCCCCGGTTGCCGGGTTCAATTCACCTACAAAATCACCATCAGTACCCAACCATAAAAGGCCGTCATTGCCTTTTTCAATGCAAAGTATATCATCATTTATCATCCCGGGATTGGTGCTACCCGAAAAGCGTTTTACATTATTTTTTTGTTTATCATATCGAAATAAACCCTGCCCCCTGCTACCCACCCATATATACTGATCATCGGCACAAAAAGCATTCACGTCTACCTGACTGAAACCGTAGCTACTGCCCAAATCAATTGTTTGAAAAACAGGCTTTGCAATGGTGAGCATATCGACCCCACCATTTCGATGTCCTACCCATAGAATTCCGTCTTCAAAATATAAACGATTGATAGAATTTGAACTCAACTGCAATTCTGAATCATTAGCATTGGTATAAACATCGACCAGGTTCATGTTTGCATCAAACTTATAAATACCGTTTTCCCATGTACCAACCCATAAAAACCCATATGAATCAAAAACAAGTGACGTTGGGTGATTGCTTCTAAAAACTTCCTGTTCAGAAACGATTTTAATGTGTGAATCGTCTTGTGGATCAATTGTCCCGAGTTTATTGTTCCAAACCGTAAAAAACAACATTCCATCATCACGTTCGGCAATTCCGGTTATGGCTCCGATATCGTCAGTCCCTTTTGCACCATGAAAAGAAATCTCGTTCGTTTCGGTATCTATTTTATATAATGCATTACGGTCAAAATCAACACTCACCCATATATCGTTGTTCAGATCGCACCACAAATCGTTGATATTGGTATTTGGGATTGGTTCGTCACTAAAATCTTCAATCGGATAGTTTTTAAACTCATCCCGTCCGGGTATAAAGCAACTTACTCCTTCTCCCACAATACCCAGCCAAATATTACCATTTTGATCTTCGGTGATTGAAGAAATGTTATTCCCCAAGATACTTTGCGATGAACCTGACGCCTGATAACGTGTAAATCTGCTTGTTTTATAATCATAAGTATTCAAACCACCATTTACAGTCCCAATCCACAAGTACCCCTGCGAATCGACAAACAAGCTGGAGATAACATTATCGCTTAACGATGTAGAATCTGTTTCATGATTCAGAAAACTCACAGTGTGGTACCCATCCAAACGATTAAGGCCAAAGTTTGTACCAATCCATACATACCCCAGGCTATCGCGAACGATAGCTTCTACAGAATTATGAGTAAGACTGCCATTTTCAGTGTTAAAATGAATCGTTTTATCCCGGGAAAATGAAAAAACAGAGGATAACAACATAAAAAAAACCACACCGGCAATACAAATAAAAATCTTACCCTTCATGATCATTATGTTTTATTGTTTGTCAGACGGAAGAGCTATAAAAAATGTTGTCCCCTCACCTTTTTTGCTTTCAGCCCAAATTTCACCTCCATTTGCATGTACAAATTCTTTGCAAATTATAAGGCCTAAACCACTTCCCGTTTCTCCACCGGTTCCTTCGGTTGACGAAACAACTTCAATTTTAAATAAATTGTTAAATTGCTTTTTCGACATTCCTTTTCCTTCATCAGTAACAGATATAACAATGTCATCAGCTTTTTTGTGTGCATTCAGGAAAATTTCGCTTTCAGGATAAGAAAATTTAATTGCATTTGTGACAATATTACGCATTACTGTTAACATCATGTTCTCATCACACACAACGCTCAAATTTTCTTCATTCAGGTTCTTTAGTGTTACGTTCTTTTTGCCGGCTGTCATTTGGCAGGTTTCAATGGTTTTGGTAAAAAGATCGTAAATCGTTACCGTTTCTTTTTTTGCCTCCATTTTCCCGTTCTGTGTGTGCGACCAAATTAACAAATCGTCAAGTAGTTTAATTGTAGTTTCAGAAGATCGCTGAAGGACATCCAGATATTTCATAATTTGTTCCCCGGATGCTGTCTTAAATTCAGTTATCACTAAATCGACCAGTTGATTTACATTTGCCATGGGGTTACGCAAATCGTGACCGATAATTGAAAAAAACCTGTCTTTAGTTTTGTTGACCTGTTCTAGTTCGGTATTTTGCTTTTCAATATAGATCTTTTGTTTTAAGATTTCTTTGGTGCGCTCATGAACGTTATTTTCCAGATTTTTTTTCGACTTAATAAGTTTCCGGTTTCTGATATAGTAATACAAATAAGCAATTCCAATTAGTAAAACAGCAACTAAAATATAAAACCAGGTAGTTTGCCAAAAAGCGGGTTTTACAATCAGTTCAAGTTCGCTTGCCTTACTACCCATTACACCGTCACTGTTACATGCTTTTATTTTAAATGTATATTCCCCGGGATATAAGTTTGTATAATTAACTGAATTCTTATCATACGGTATTTTAACCCACTGATCATTAAAACCTTCAAGCTTATACTCGTAACAGTTCCGCTGTGACGGGGTAAAGTCCAACGACGAGAAATATAAGGTAATTATATTTTCATCGGGCATTATATACACCTTATCAGCAACTTCAATTGATTTGTTCAGGTTGACACTATTCGGTTTACGAATTGTATGGCCCATCACATTCAATCCGGTAAAAACGACCTCATTCACTGTTGAATCGATAATAATATCATTGGTTTGGAAATAATCAACCCCATCAAGCCCACCTGCATAGAGTTTATTGTTTCCCTTGTCGAAGCTTGTGGAATTCAAATTAAACTGGCTGTTTACGAGCCCGTTTTTAGCATTAAATGTATATACTTTGTGTGTTTTTAAATCTATATGGGTTATACCTGAAATGTTTGTAACCCAAAGATTATTGTTCTGGTCAGGTTGAATTGACTGAATAACATTTTGGGCAACATCTTCATTTTCGTAATGGGCAGTTGCTTTTCCTGTAATGGAATTGAATTTATAAACCCCCAGTCCATCAATGCCAATCCAGATAATACTGTCGCTTTGTACATAAATTGTATTAATACGTTCATCAGGTAAACTTATACTGTCATTAGGCTGTTGTTCAAAAACCTCGTAAGAGCGGTTTGTTAAATCGTACTTCAGTAATCCCATTTCCACATTGGCAACCCACATGAAATTACCATGAACACTCATATCGAAAACACTATTACGAAACTGGTCATTGGTATCAAAATTAATTGAACGATAAGTAAGGTCATCTTTTCTAATCTCTTTAACGCCCCCACCCCATGTAGATGCCCAAATATAGTTAGCATTTTCTTCGATGGAAAAAACAGCACTACTCCAGTCATCTTTTTCGTGATAAACCTGTGTGAATTTCTCTGTCGCCGGATCAAAAATCGACATAAATGAACCATCGGTGCCAACATAAAGTTTTTGATCGTCAGATGACCATTTAAGGCTAAGAATAAAATTACTGTTTAAACCATCGTTTGTTTGTGCATCATATTGTATAAATGTCCCGTTTCTTTTGTTGTACTTCCACAAACCTTCTCCACGCAACCCCAGCCAGATATTCCCGTGTGTATCGTGCTCAATGGCAAAAATATTTTTAAAAATATCATTCCTGCTGTCTTCCGGCTTCAATTGCGAAAACATTTTCTTCCTGATCGGCACCATACCAATACCATTATCCATGTAAGCAAGCCAAAGGTTATTGCTGCTATCGAGAAATAAATCATTCATTCCATTGGATCCAATCCCCCCGTTAGTCGAACTATCAAATTGATATTTTTTAACATTGTTGTTATCGAGGTTTATATGAAAAAGACCTTTATTTCGCGAGGCAATCCAAATATCATTTCCAATACCTTTTTCCATCTCCGACAAAACAGCATTATCAAATATTTCTGATCTATACATTAACGTTAAAACAGAATCATTCACATGGTCAACGCTGTATATTTTCCCGGTCCATGTTGAGAAAAGTATTGCAGAATCCAACTCAACAATACCATTAATAGAACCGATATCGGGCACATCGGCATCGCCTGCCGTACTAACAAGCTGTATCTCTTCATTTTCAGGTTTGATTCGATAAACCTCGCCCTGACTTAAACCTGTCCAAATATTTCCGTTTTTATCGCATAATAAATTATAAATACTTGACAAGCTACGGTTAAAGGGATCATATTCATCAAGATCATAAACGATAAAAGAATCTTTTTCAACTACATACTTATTCAATTGCTTTGTTGCTGTACCAATCCAAATATTACCCTCTTTGTCTTCAACAATTGAAGTAATATTGTAACTACTAATGCTGTTTTTTTTATCAGATGGAAGAAATTGAACAAATGAGTTGTTTTGACGATCATACAAATTCAGTCCACCGCCTATTGTCCCTACCCATAAATTATTTTTTGAATCGTTATAAACACATTTAATAAAGTTTGCCGATATTGATGTAGTATCTTCAGAATTATTGGTATAATTAATTGTGTTATATCCATCAAGGCGGTTAAGGCCAAAATTGGTTCCTACCCACAAAAAACCCATCTGATCACGACAGACTGCCTCAACAGTATTATGTTTCAACCTGCCATTACCGGTATTGAAAAGCATAAAAGCTTCAGGGCTTACAGTATTTGCAGACGAAAACAAACAGCAAACAATTGCAAAAAACAACAAAGCATATCTCATATCCAAACACTTCCCATTTGTACATCAAGAAAGCAATAATTTTAATTATTTGCAATTATTTTCCATTAAAAAAGAATCCGGCAAAAAATACCGGATTCTTTTTTACTCTTTTCCTGAAAGAATCAATCAAAATGAAAGGATTACTCCAATTGTAACGGGGGTTGCAGACGGGCCTACACCATCTTCAAACAGTTTTGTATTGTAATACGTTCCAAAAATTCCAAAGTCATCAAATCCGATACGGGCAGTATAACCCCATCGCAATGGTGCTACCCCGTGGTCACCTTTATCCTTACTTTTTTCATCGCCAATTTTGTATTTGGTATGAGCTCCAAGTTTTAAACCGCCAATAACTCCACCGGCCACAAAAAGTTTATCATCACCACGATTATCGGGTATTTGGAATTCAAACAACAAAGGGGCTGTTAAATAAAGTGTCGACAACTTACTTTTACGGAAGTCTCCTTCAGGCAATTCATAAGGTTGCAGCACCCCATTTTCGTCTTTATTGATGCTGTATTTGTTTTTAAATTTATAGTCGTTAAAATTTAAACCGAGTCCGGTTACTAATCCCACGTACTGTCCAAAGCCAAAGCTGTATTCAGCCAAGTTCATATTAAACTCAAACGATTTTTCCGGACGGGTTTCAAGGAATTCGGGAGTCCCTTCGGGATACATCGAATAATCGGTATCAATAAGTAAGTTGGCACCAAAATCGAACCCATCCCAATGTCCGTCAAATTTCCTTTTGCGCTTTTTCGAACATTGTGCATCCTTACGAATACCTTCAGAATCATCGACACGAACCTTTGTATCGCTATCACTGGTAATAATCTCAATGTTTTGATTTCCGATACGAAAATGAACCGTATCCTTTGAGGTAGTTTCCGACTTACTCACTTTGGAGCTATCTTGTGTTTCGCTCTCAATAAGTGTATTAAATGACTCATCTGTTACGGATGTCGAATCGGTAAAACCGAAAGCGACTCCGGCATAAATGAATAAAACAGTAATTAAAAAAAGTGTTTTCATGGCTGTATTCATTTTAAATTATATCAATCTGTTGTATTTTTATTCGTGAGACGTACGGTTTCCAAAAAAGTTACTTTCTTTATGAAACAAAATCTCATTTTTTACACTAAACCCTGATTATGAGCCCGCAGGATATTGATGATTTTTTAGAAAATGCATACCTCAAAGCCGAGTACGAGCTGATGTTTCAGAAAGCTGAACACGACAGGGATTTGTTTATGACACTCTGGAAGCATGTCAGGCAAAATCCGAAAGGCAAAACATGGCGGTTGCTTTGGATTTTAGAACATGCCACCGAAAAAGATAATACGTTTATAACTCCAATTTTAGACGAGTTATACGATTTAGTGCTTCAAACAGAAAACGACAGTTATTTGCGGATTGGACTTAAGATGATCATGCGGTGCCCGATTAATGAAGATTATGCCGGTGCATTACTCGACAAATGCATCGAATGGATTAACAATTCAAAAATGAAGGTTGGCACACGAGCCATGGGACTCGAGTTCTTCTTCCGTATATGCATGCTTTACCCTGAAATGGCACCCGAACTTTTAGCAATTATTGATGAGCATATGGAACGTTCTCCATCTGCCGGTTTAAAATCACGAATGCAACAAATAAGAAAACAGTTGGCATAAATCTGAGATCAGCTAGCTGCTCATGCTAGTTTGATCCATAATGATAATTGACTCTAATGACCACAAGAAAGGGGAAACAAATTTTAAATTTGCTTCCCCTTTCTTGTGGTGCCACCTGGAATTGAACCAGGGACACACGGATTTTCAGTCCGTTGCTCTACCAACTGAGCTATGGCACCTTTTCCTGTTAAGGCGGTGCAAATATATTATTTATTTCTTGACTAAAAAACGAACAGCTTCATTTTCACGAAAAATTATCGGAGCTGCTCTATCTGCTTTTATTAAAATTTACTTGGCATAATATTCAATAATTTTTTTATATTTTATATTTTATTTATATTCGTTGATGCATTTCTTAGTACTTAAACAATAAACACTAAATGAGTCAACCCTTCTTTTTTTACAGCGATTCTTTTCCCGAATTTCTTTATAAATACAGATGTTCAATTATTTTTAGCACTTATCAGGCCGGAAAAGTGATTATCGTTAACTCGCTCAACGGAAGAAAGCTGCAACTTTTTGCAAAAAACTTTAAACGCCCGATGGGAATTGCCATTACCGGAAATCAACTGGCAGTTGCGAATCGCAGCAAGATCGATTTATTTTCAAACAGCACAGCACTTGCTATCAATTACCCCGAAAAGCCTAAATTCTATAAAACGCTTTATCTTCCACAGGCCACGTATTACACGGGCATGGCCGATATACACGAAATTGAATGGGGTAGCAACGGGCTATGGGCTGTTAACACAGCTTTTTCGTGCTTGTGCCAAATGGATGAGCAATATAGCTTCATCCCTAAATGGAAGCCTCCATTCATATCGGAGATTGTTCACGAAGACCGATGTCACTTGAATGGTATGGCCATGAAAAATAACGAGCCGGCTTACGTTACACTTTTCGACCAAACCAACAGTAAAGAAGGATGGCGCAACGGGAACGCCGAAACAGGAATGATAATAGACGTAAAAACAAACGAAACCATTGCCGACAAACTCCCGATGCCACATTCACCCGTGCTCGACAGCGAAGATATTTACTTCCTGCTTTCGGGCAACGGCAAAATCATGAAACAAAATACAACAACCAGGGTTATTACCGAAATTACACAAACCAACAACTTTTTACGGGGATTAAGCATTCTGGGCGATTATCTTATTGTTGGCGCATCAGAACTCAGGGATTCATCAAATGCATTTGAAAACATTTCGATCGACAAAAAGAAAAGTGATTCAGGTATCATCATTTATAATAAACATACTGGTCAACAAGTAGCACGGTTAACGTTTACTGACCATATAAAAGAGATATTCTCAGTAAAAAGCATCGAAAATGCAGGAAATATAGCCATGATTACTGAAAACGACGAATGGGCACACCGTTTCATACACGGCCCTGACAAACTCGATTACTGGGCAAAAACAAACAACGATTTATAATTATTACCTTTTAAACTTTTACATCATGAGAAAATTTAAAAAACTTTTATGGCCATCTGCTGCATCTGCTTTGATTTTAGGATCGTACAGTTGCGACAAAGATGATGAAATGACCCACGAAGAAAATACACTTGACAAACTTATTGGCCAATGGGAAATGGTTGATGCTGACGGCGATATTTATATTGATTTTGATTACGATTACAAAATAAATTTTGAATTTCACATGGACGGTGATTTTGAGTTTTGTTATATCGACACCAGATATAAATATTGCTATCTGGGTGATTGGAACTGGGAAGGCACAAACCTTGATGAAGTAGAAGTTGATATAGGCTTTGCCGATTTCAACCTTGATTTTGAAACAATTGAAGACGATGTAATTACCGGCGAAATGTCGTGGCGAAAAGATGGCCTCGAATATAGTGGAGACATCACTCTTGAAAGGGTTTATGTTGATAAATCGGCTCTCGTTACATCTGAAGATAAAAAAGGAGAAATGATACAAATTACAGAATAGAACGCACATTAAAAATTACTTAAATTTTTAGACATCAACATGTTTTTTGTGCTATACTAAATTACTAAGGTTTTGCATTTGTAAATACAGTTGATATTGAAATAATTAAAGTAAAAAAACAGTACGCCTATTTATATTATAGCCCAGATTATTAGCCAACTAGAGAAACAAAAAAAACGCCACAGAGTAATGGTATAAATAAATTTTGGTAAACTTGGGACGTCGGGAACAAAAGAATAAAAAATGTAGCTTATTGTTTTTGTTTTAAGTAAATTAGATGTCAATCAACGTAGAATAAAAAAGAACAATTGACATGCAAAACACAAACAAAGATCACATAACCGAGCTAAAAGAGTTACAGCAAAAGTATTCGGATTTGGAAATGAAATATTCCGAAGAAATAAGTCATCTGAAGAAAAAAGAAGAAGAACTTCGCTTGAGATTAATGTTTTTTGAAGGCATTGCCAATTCAACTTTCGACGGTTTTCTTGTTGTTGATCCTAATGGCCAGAAAATTCTTCAAACCCAGCGTACAATTGATTTATGGAAAATACCTCAAGAGGTTGTTGACGATCGCAGTGGGCATAAACAAGTTGCCCACATCATGCACATGACCGCTGACCCTCAAAAGTTCATTTCTGAAATTCAATATCAGATGGAACACATTGATGAAAAACGACTAGATGAAGTTGAACTGATTGATGGAACCATTATGGAACGTTATTCATCGCCCGTTTTTGGAGCAGACGGGATCCATTACGGACGGATTTATACTTTTCACGATATTACCAATCGTAAAAAACACGAAAAACAGCTGATTCAGTTAAATTCAGATAAAGATCGTTTCATTTCCATTTTGGCTCATGATCTCAGAAGTCCGTTTAATAACCTGCTAGGACTAACTGAGTTTTTGTCTGAAAATGTATCAAACCTTTCGTTGAAAGAAATAGAAACGATTGCAACTACAATCTACAACACGTCAGATAAAACATTCTCATTACTTGAAGACACACTACTTTGGGCAAGTCTTCAATCAAAAAAGATAACTTACTCTCCTGTATCAACCAATATAGCCGTAATTATTAAAGAAGTCATAGAAATTCTCGAACCTATTGCCCGATATAAGAGCATTACATTGAAAAATCATGTAGAAGATGAGCTGCATACAAATATCGACATTTATATGTTTAAAGCAATATTGAGAAACCTTATTTCTAATGCAATAAAATTTACAAACAATCATGGGAAAATTGAAATTTCAGCCTTACATGCTGACTTAAATACAGTTATAAAGGTTGCAGATAACGGCATAGGAATAAAACAAGAAATTATTGATAAGCTCTTTAGCTTTTCACCGGTCAATTCGTCAGCTGGTACAGCTAATGAAACAGGAACAGGACTTGGCTTAATGCTTTGCAAAGACTTTATTGACAAACATTGTGGTAAAATATGGGTAAAAAGTACGTTAGGCAAAGGAACAACAATTAGTTTTTCAATACCAGACCCATCTTAAAACTATTATGCAACATTATCAATTA
>JAQIDF010000346.1 GCA_027858145.1 Prolixibacteraceae bacterium
GTGTTTTTAAGGGGGGGGGTAGGTTAAAAAAAACTACAAAAACATTTTGTAAACGACTAAAATTCAGAATAATACAAACACAAAGCCGACTGACTTCAAGTTTTGTCGGTTTATAGTGAAAAAAAAACATAAATTTGTGATAAACCTTTTAAAACAATTCATCATCATTAATCATGAAGAAAACTTTAACCCTGTTTTTTATTGTAGCGATACTTTTTAGCTACATAACAACACATGGTCAAACCAGCACTGACTCAACTGACCTGCGCCCTGTAAATAAAAATATGGTAGCCAGGGCAGCCACTACCGGAGGTATAATTTATGCCGGGGGCTTATCGTATTTAAGTTTTATATGGTACAGTGATAAAGAAAGGGTTCCTTTTCATTTTTATAACGATACACGTGGGTATTTGCAAATAGATAAAATGGGGCATTCGTTTGCCGCATACAGCGAGAGCTACATTGCATACAATTGGTTACGGAAAGCGGGAATGAGTAAAGCAAAAGCATTGCTATACGGCGGAAGTATGGGTTTTGTATTGCAGGCTCCAATTGAGGTGTTTGATGGACTGTACAAAGGCTGGGGCTTTTCGTGGGGCGATATTGCAGCCAATACGGCGGGCAGTTTTCTTTTAGTAGGGCAGGAGCTAATATTCGATGAGCAAATATTGCGGTATAAAATAAGTTTCTCACCCTCTGAAATGTCGAAAAATTCTTATGGTTACCTTGGCGATAATCTGGCTGAAAATTTTGCATACGACTATAATGGTCATACTTATTGGTTAAGCATGAATGCCAACCGGATTAAATTTTTAGAAGATTTACCACCCTGGATAAATATTGCCGCAGGTTACAGCGCAAACGGAATGCTGGGCGAATTTGAAAACAGAAGCTATTACTACAATCATCGTTTGCCTGATTACACCCGTACCCGGCAGTTTTTACTTTCGCTGGATATTGATTGGCAAAAAATTCCGACAAACTCTCAATTTTTAAGATGTGTATTTGCTGCACTAAATTTTGTAAAATTACCATTCCCGGCAATTGAGATTAATTCGCAAGGAAAGTTTGAAGGGCATTGGCTGTATTTCTGAATTAAGGAGAGACAATTCTATCATTTCTATTGTCTTATGTCTAAAATCTAACGATATATTGTAATTTAACACCCAAGTTTCACCTCTTATTAACTAAACTTACTATGAAACGAACATGAACTTTTTTAATCAAAAGTTCGCCAAAGGCACTGAAGATTTAGGCACCATTAATTATAAAGAAGAAAAAGTATATCTGGACAGCATTGTCTGGCTTTACGACGAGTTAGGAAACACCAATGATGAAGAAAAACGGGCTGATATTCAAAAGGAAATTAACCGAATTTCAGTTAAAGCTGCCGGGTATGCTATCCCCAACGAATTCGACAAAGTAGTAAAAACCATGGGAGGCGATAATGTGAACGCCGGAACAAGCTACGAGTTTATTATCTATTACAACAGCTTTCCGGCCAACCAGATAAACAAATGGATTGAACTTTACAGCCACCGCTTTGAAAAGCCGGTTTTTCGTTTGTTCCAGTCGGAACTTGAAACGGTTTACGAAGAAAAAAACATGTATGCCGATGACATTTTTAACCGTTTACTGGAAGAGTTTAACAAAAACTTTTACAGGCAATCGCCCTATGGCCAACAAACAATACTGGTTAAGGTAGAGCATCTTAAAAACCCTTCGCTAAGTAAAATGAAGGAATATTTTGACACGTATTATGTGGCAAACAATATGGCTTTGGTTTTGGCCGGCGACATTGAGCCCGAGGAAATAAAACCCCTTATTGAAGAAAAATTCGGAAATTGGCGAAGTGGTGATTTACCTCCCGACCTGAAAATGGAGGAAACCCCTTTTAAAGGTAGAGAATACGTTAAAGAACGCCTTACACCAATAAAGGTGGGAATATTGGGTTACCAAACCATTCCGAAAAACCATACCGATGAATTGGCTTTGGAGGTATGCTCAAAAATGCTTACCAATAATTCATCAACCGGACTATTAAACCAACTGGCAAACGACAATAAACTGATGGAAGCTTTTGTATTTAGTGATGCTCACGCCGAGATTGGTGGTCATTTTATTGGTTTCTTACCAAAAGTGATAGGCCAATCGCTAAAAAATGCTGAAAATGAAATACAGGCGCAGGTAAGCAGATTAAAAACAGGCAATTTTGACGAAGAATTGCTCAGAGGCGTAAAAACCGAAATAAAAAAAGAGTATGAGAAATGGCTGGAGAACATGCGCTGGAGAACGTATGCCATTATGGATGCTTTTTTATATGATATAAGCTGGGACGATTATTTATTGGCTGCTGAGAAAGTAGATAAAATAAGCAAAGAAGATGTGATGGTGGCTGCCAATAAATATTTTGGAGACAATTACCTGGCATTCTACTCAAAAATGGGGTTCCCCAAAAAAACAAAGCTCGAAAAACCACCATATAAACCTGTTGCTCCCCAAAACGCAGATACCTCATCGGCTTATGCGCAAAAAATTGAAAACATACCAGTTAAACACATCAATCCGCGGTTTATTGATTTTGATGATGATGTTTCGGTTTCAAAAGATGGCGATGTCGGCTTTTTTGTAACCCCAAACCCCGTAAACAAAATATTCTCCATCCGCCTGGTGTATGGCAAAGGAATCCATAACGATAAACTTGTAAAACCAACAGCCAGCCTAATACAATACGCCAGACCCAACGAAATGGAGCTAAGTGAGTTTAAAACCAAAATGCAATTACTTGGCTGCAATATGTATGCATACAGCAACCAAAGCAAAACCATGGTTAATGTCGAGGGACTGGAAGAAAACCTAATACCTACGCTGGAAATGCTTAATAAGCTTTTAAAAAACCCCTCGGTTGACGAAAAGCAATTAAAAAAGCTGCTGCAGGAACACAAGTTTGAATTAAAATACGAAAAGAAAAGCTTGTGGGATGAAAGTGATGCCCTTCAACAATATGCATTGTACAATAACCAATCGGAATACTTGCACCGGCTATCGACCAAAGAAATCAGAAAAATTGAAATTGATGAGATAAACAATAAACTGAAGGAGATATTAGGCTACGAATTTGAAGTACACTATTGCGGCAGCCTTAAAGCTGAAGAATTTAAGCAAATTTTTAAAGCCAATATCACAATTCCCGAAAAGCTAAAAACATCGCCCGGGCACATTGAGCTCGACCGTAACAAATACAATGAAAATACCATTTTTGTGGTTAAGGATAAAAAGGCCATCCAAAGCCATATAAACATTCTAATTGAGGGTGCTCCAAACAACGAAGAAAGCAAAATAAGAATGGAAGCGTTTAATGATTACATTGGCGGCAATATGTCGTCTATTGTATTTCAGGAAATACGCGAATTCCGCTCATTGGCCTATGGCACCTCGGCCAGGTATAATGCTTCATATTTTAACAACAAACCGGGTTATTTTAAAGGTTGGCTGTCTACTCAGTCGGACAAAACCATTGAGGCCATTGATGTATTTACAACCTTAATTAGTGATTTACCACAAAAACCCGAACGCATTGAACAGGTGCGCAATAACCTGACCCTTAGCATTAATGCTAACCAGCCTATGTTCCGGCATAAATCGAACATCGTGTCGCGCTGGCTCGACCAGGGATACAATGCCGATCCGCGTGAAAGCAGGTATGACAATTATCAAACCATTACTTTTGACGAAATAAACACTTTTTACAATAACAATTTAAAAGATAAAAGCTACGTGATTACGGTTGTTGGCGATACAAAACGAATTAACATGGATGAATTAGCAAAATATGGTAAGATTAAAGCATTAAAGCGTAAAGATATCTTTAATGATTAATAATGTCAGAGGAGATTTAGCTCCGCCGTTTTCCATGTTGCACCCAGATTCTCACCCCGTCAGTGTTTTGAATCTTGTCGGGTTGGGTGTGCTAACCTGTCAGAGTCGATAGACCTGACAGCGTTTTATGCCTTGCGTGCGGCTAACTACCATATCGCCGT
>JAQIDF010000378.1 GCA_027858145.1 Prolixibacteraceae bacterium
ATAGATTTTTATAGCAATATTTAGTAAAATATGGCAGTACGTAAATTAAAACCTGTAACACCCGGTCAAAGGCACAAAATAATTGGAGCTTTTGATACGATTACAGAGTCAACACCTGAGAAATCATTGTTAGAGCCCATGAAGAAATCCGGTGGTCGTAACAACACCGGACGTATGACAATGAGGTATATAGGTGGGGGGCATAAGCGTAAATATCGTGTAGTCGATTTCAAAAGAGACAAAGACGGTATTGAAGCTAAAGTTGAATCGATTCAGTACGACCCAAACCGCAGTGCACGTATTGCATTGCTGGTTTATTCAGATGGTGAAAAACGTTACATTGTTTCGCCTAACGGATTAAAAGCTGGTCAAACTGTTCAATCTGGTGTTGATGCTGCACCGGAAATCGGAAATGCTCTTCCATTATCCAAGATTCCTCTTGGTACCTTAGTTCATAATATTGAGCTCAAACCCGGTCAGGGTGGTGTTATGGCTCGTAGCGCTGGATCTTATGCACAATTACTGTCTCGCGACGGTAAGTATGTAATTCTGAAGTTACCTTCAGGAGAATCACGCATGGTACTCACAACCTGCAAAGCAACTGTAGGTACTGTTGGAAACACTGAACACAACATCGAACGCTCCGGTAAAGCCGGTCGCTCTCGTTGGTTAGGACGTCGTCCGCGTGTTCGTGGCGTAGTAATGAATCCTGTAGATCACCCAATGGGTGGTGGTGAAGGTAAATCCTCTGGAGGACACCCACGTTCACGCAAAGGATTGTTAGCTAAAGGATACAAAACACGTCATCCTAAAAAAGCTTCCAGCAAGTACATTATTGAAAAACGTAAGAAATAATTTGTAAAAGGTTAATAGTATGAGTCGTTCATTGAAAAAAGGACCTTTTATCAGTATTAAGCTTGAGAAGAAAATTCTCGCTATGAATGAAGCTGGTAAAAAAAGTGTGGTGAAAACCTGGTCCCGCGCATCAATGATTTCTCCTGATATGGTTGGACACACAATTGCAGTCCACAACGGTAACAAATTCATACCGGTTTATATCACAGAAAACATGGTAGGTCATAAATTGGGTGAATTTGCACCAACCCGAATATACAGGGGACACGCAGGAAACAAACGCTAATGCGTGAGTTGTTTAAATTCATTTTAAAGTAAAAACAATGGGTGCTAGAAAAAGAAATACAGCAAATCAGCGCAAAGAAGAAAAGAAACAGCAATACTTTGCCGTTTTGCGTAATTGTCCTACATCGCCTCGTAAAATGAGGTTGGTGGCTGACATGATTCGTGGAATGGAAGTAAATAAAGCGCTTGATGTACTTAAGTTTTCGTCGAAAGAAGCCTCGAGAAGAGTAGAAAAGCTTTTGCTTTCTGCCATTGCAAACTGGCAAGCTAAAAACGAAGACGAACGTTTAGAAGATAACAATTTAATTGTTTCAAGAATATTTGTTGATTCAGGGCGGATGCTTAAAAGAATTCAACCAGCTCCACAAGGTAGAGCTCACAGGATTCGTAAACGCTCGAATCATATTACAATTTACTTGGATAGCAAAAATCCTGTAACCGAAAATCTTTAAATAGTAATACATGGGACAGAAAACTAATCCGATTGCAAATCGCTTGGGAATCATCCGCGGATGGGATTCCAACTGGTTCGGTGGGAACAATTATGGCGATAAGCTTATTGAAGATTATCAATTACGTAAATACCTTAATGCACGTTTAGCTAAAGCGAGTGTTTCAAGGATCATAATTGAACGTACACTTAAGCTTGTCACAATTACCGTTCACACATCACGCCCCGGTATTATTATTGGAAAGGGTGGACAGGAAGTCGATAAACTTAAAGAAGAGTTGAAGAAAATTACTTCGAAAGAAGTACAAATTAACATCTTTGAGATTAAACGACCAGAGTTGGACGCTCAAATAGTGGCCAACAATATTGCACGTCAAATTGAAGGTAAAATAGCTTACCGTCGTGCAACTAAGATGTCGATTGCCTCTACAATGAGGATGGGAGCCGAAGGAATCAAAATATTGTGTTCCGGGCGATTAAACGGTGCTGAAATGGCACGTTCAGAAATGTATAAAGATGGACGTACCCCACTACACACATTGCGAGCTGATATTGACTATGCATTAGCCGAAGCGCTAACAAAAACTGGTCTTATTGGTGTAAAAGTTTGGATTTGCAAAGGCGAAATTTTTGGTAAACGTGACCTGTCGCCTAACGTTGGAATGAAAAACAGTGGTGGTCGTGGAGCAAACCCACGTGGCGGAAATCCGCGCGGGGGCCGTAGAAAGAAAAAGTAAATAACCCTTAAATCGATTAAGGATGTTACAACCAAAGAAAACAAAATTCAGAAGAGTACAAAAGGGAAGAATGAAGGGGAATGCCCAAAGGGGTAATCAACTTGCATTCGGATCATTCGGAATAAAGTCACTCGAAGAGTCATGGATCACTGGCCGACAAATCGAGGCCGCTCGTGTTGCTGTTACCAGGCACATGAAACGGCAAGGACAAATCTGGATACGTATATTCCCTGATAAGCCCATTACTAAAAAGCCTGCAGAGGTTCGAATGGGTAAAGGTAAGGGTGCACCCGAAGCATTTGTAGCTCCCGTTTCACCGGGGCGTATTATTATTGAAGCAGATGGTGTTCCTTTGAAAACTGCTAAAGAAGCTCTCCGCCTCGCAGCCCAAAAGCTGCCCGTAACTACAAAATTTGTGTTACGTCGCGATTTTATTGAGTCTTCGGTAAGCGAATAATTATAAACATCAGATCATTAAATATTTATTACTGATGAAAAATTCGGAAATTATAGAGTTAACAACAAAAGAGATCGCCGAACGCATCGATGCGGAGAAGGACAAACTCAATCGCATGAGGTTAAACCATGCTGTATCACCACTCGATAATCCTATTGAGATTAAAGGGGTAAAAAAGGATATTGCAAGGTTAAAAACTGAAATGCGTAAACGTCAGTTAACTGAGAACAAGTAATTATTCAATAACGATGGAAAATACAAGAAACCTCAGGAAAGAACGTATCGGTGTTGTAGTTAGCAGCAAAATGGATAAAACCATCGTTGTTG
>JAQIDF010000382.1 GCA_027858145.1 Prolixibacteraceae bacterium
CACTTCTTCAAAATCTCCTCATATAGCGGTGCTATTATCGTCAATTTTGAATCGTTTAAGAACTCAATACATTAAAAACATCTTCCAAAAACAAAATTTAAACAGTTTCTCACAATTTAAAACTTTTTTTTCATAAACCTACGATACTTAATACCAAGTCTATTGAAGGTTTAATACCAATTGTCCTTTAAACTGCCGCATGGCAATTTAAAGGTTACAATGGTTAATGCCGATCATACAACAAAGGAGTAAACTGAACGAAGTGAATTAAAAATCAACGAAGGCAATTGGAAATAAAGTCACTGAGTTAAAGTATGCGACATTTTTTTGTCAAATCGGTATAAGTTCATGCGAACTACATTTATTTAGAGTACCGAACACTGTTGGCTCGATTTTTAAACAATTGCATACCTAATAACGGCTCAGTCCACAACATGCTAATCCCAAAAAAATAGGCTAACAAAGCGTTTTCAGTCAAATAATTTTTCTATCTCGAAATTGAAATTCTTAACAATGAGTTTATTTATGTTATATTAAAAGAGCCGTATGACGGGAGACTGTCACTGCGAGTCCCGATCTGTAATTGAATATTAAAGTGATAAAACATAAATAATATCACTGTTGTCCGGTAAAAAAACAAAACTGTTACAGATTGCTTCTCTTCGTTGCCAATGACATCACCCCACAATAGCCTGTCTGTCAGTTGTTTCTATTTTTAGCTCTTTTGCTAATTTATTAAAAGCTTTCATTTTATTTAGTAACAACTGTTCTTCATATTGTTGTATCCCTTTTTCTGCATAATCTAATCCTTTAACATTTACTCTCCAGTAAAGTACTGCTACTTTTCTGGCCATTGCTTTTATTGCAATTCGTGGTCCTTTGCGCCCTCTGAGTCTTCTTCCAAATGAACCAATTGCAATCTCTTTACTGTTAATCAAACTTTGAGCAATTATTCTAAAAATTTGTCCGGCCCGTGGTTTCCCTTTCTTTCTGGCATTGCGTCTCATTTTTCCAGAGTTGTGCTGCCCCGGTGAGAGTCCCAGCCAACTGGTAAAATGTTTTTCACTTGGCCATCTGGTTAAATCTGAACCTATTTCGGCTAATAACTGCATCCATGTATAGTCCGTTATTCCTGATATCAATGTTGCATCTTTGCTATCAAAAACATTTAAAAGGTTTGCTCCAAGTTTCTCAACATTAGGTTTGTGATGCCGTATTGTTTTGCGTTTTTTTTTAACTCTTGTCCTTTGCCGGATTGTCCTATTCTATTCATTACTATACTTATATTGTTGTCGCATTCTGCTATCTGCTGTAGGTAAAATTTATACCCATCATAAGCCTGTTTTAATGCAAAAAGTCCTTCTTTGGTATATCTCCCTTCTAATGCTTTTAATATAAGTTCTTTTTTATTTTTCAACACATTGATGTGGCATAAACTTACAAGTCTTTGTCTATCACGCTCTCCGTTGAGAATAGCTTCAATGATAGCAATACCGCTTGCACCATGCAATTGACTCAAAACTTCTTTCAATCTAATATTCATCAATGTTAAAGCTTTCTGCATGTGATTAATATGTTGAGTTGAACTTCCGATGTGGTCTTCTCTCAATCTCAGATAACTTCTAAGTTCTTTTATATCGGCATCAACAACTAAACATCGATTTAACAATCCGTAACTATGCAGTTCTTGTATCCATTGACAATCTTTTACATCTGTTTTCCGACCAGGAACCTGTTTGGTTTGACGACCATCTACAAGCCAAACATCAATTCCTGCTTCTTCCAGAATCTCGTACAAGATTACCCAATAAACACCAGTAGCTTCCATTGCTACAGATTCAATATTGTGTTCCACTAAATAATCCCGAAGCTTAAGAAGATCTTCAGTAAAAGTAAAATGGCTTATAACTGTTTCACCTTCTATTGAGGTAAATACTTTTTTTGCACCAATATCGATGCCTCCAACATTAGTTCTAATCTTTTTCATAATTAACTGCTTTTAAGATTAAAAAACCTACACCCAAAAGGGCATTTAGACTTAACGTCGGCAGGCTGCCATTCGGACATATTTGATAAACAAATAGTACCACTCATTATGCCTCTATCTTTTGGAACCATACTCGCAAACAGGTTGAAATACACTAAACAATGGAACGGCCAAACTGTGTAGGAAAACTACTAAGTTCGTATAAAAATGTCATCTTCTCATTATGCTCAAATAAATTTGAGTGCACCCTCGCAATGACGAGATGTTTAAGGTTTTTTGGAGAGGGAGGGGTTGGTTGGCGGCGAAGCCGCCCACCCTCCCTCTACCTTCCACTTAAACGAGAACGTCATTGCGAGAAGATTTTTCTGAGGCTGAGCGAAGCGAAGTTTCAAGAAAAATCGACGAAGCAATCCCAAACAACCTTGCAGCTCCTATCAACAAAGCAATATCGCGAGGTGGGGATTACTGGAATACTGGAAAAGTGGAATGTTGGAAAAGTGGAAAAATGAAAAACTGGAATGATGGGGCAATGGGAAGTTGGGAAGATACTAAATGGTATTCATCGAAAAAATTGCCACGAATGCCTCGAATATTATTCCGATGGCAATCGGAATTTATTTCGTGTTTATTTTATCATTCGTTTTTAGTTAAGTTTAAGCTCTCCAAAGTTTACGATCAATGAAAGTTTACATCCTATAAATGTAATTTAAGTTCTGCTTACAACTATAATCGTATAAAAATGAAAACGCTACCAATTATTACTTTTTTCTTTTTAGCCCTGAGCTTCAACAAGGAAAGCAAAGGACAATAAATTCCATTCTTTTATTCAGAAGAAAATACAGGAGCTTCCTGCAAGATTCAATTGCTAAAATTGCGGTGACGATCAGTCCTTACAGTGAAGTAAATTACCAATGCCGGCACGAATGGTGGGAAAAAGGTGAACCGAACTTCCCCAAATAATTTCATTAAATCCTTTTTTGAATATTTTTCAGAATGATTTATGAATTACTCCTTATAAGCTACCAAAAAACTAAAAAAAGCTATTCAACTTTATTCACCAAATCAATGCAAACCATTTTTTCTAAGTCGCGAAAAATTAGTTTACCTTTATAAAAAGCCATAGGAGCCCATGCCTCCGATTTTTTTGAATCGAAAAAAGAAGCTTTGGCAATTTCGTTGTATCCCTCTGGTGAAGGTTCAATTAAATGAATATCCCCGTTATCACCATTCTGGTTGATGATTAAATCATCGATCAGAATTATTGCTCCCAATCCAAAATCGGGTGCTGCATTCTTTTCCCAAACCACCTTGCCATCCATGGTCAAACAGGTCATTTGCATACCCGGACGTTTGGTATTATTAAGA
>JAQIDF010000404.1 GCA_027858145.1 Prolixibacteraceae bacterium
AGCACAAAGCGAAGCTTCGTTTTTCCGACCTACAAACAAGTAAACAGTAGGTGTGTTTTCAACCGATTTCATAATCAGACTTGTTTTCCCAATCCGTCGTCTGCCGGTTACCACTGTCATCCGCGAATAATCGTTAAACGACAATTCCCGTATCCTATTTAACTCATTCAGCTCATTTGTGCGATTGTAGAATTTCATTTTCTTGTTTTTGTTACAACCGTAACCGTTACGACCGTAACAAAGTTAAATATTTTATATTGAACTCAATGCAAACACACTAAATTTTTTGATGTATTCAAAAGATTGCATCAATATATGAACATGGTTAACGGTACACTTCATCCACCATTAGTCCTAAGCGATAAATTTTAATTCCACTACACCCGGGTTTGGAAACCCGGACTCCTATTAAATGTTGAAAGCAAGTTAGTTGCGTTAAAAGGATCACCCTTTTCTAAAGGGTGAAAACCCAAGTAAACTAAAGTGTAAAAATCTATTCAATCAACACATAACTCCAAATCAAAATATTTAATGGAGGGAAAACAGCATAGTAAATAAACTGGCCTTTCAGGTGTTTGAAATAATCTAACATCGCAAAGTTCTTGTCTGTATTGGTTTCTATTCGGAAAGTCTTCTGAAAATAAAATAGATAATAAGTAAATACACCAACTATGAACAGACCCAAAATAGAAAACACAATCCTGTAATCGCCATCAATATGTTTAAATACCAAAAACATGGCAAAACAACTTGCCAGGGTTAAAATTATTTTTGGCAGTCTGAAAAAATCAGCAATATGACTCCATTGAATTCTATTATACTTGCGTTGCAGCGCCTTCTCTTTTACAGTTCGGATTTTCCTAAAACCGGATGCGCCAAAATCGTCATAAACACTCCAAAGCGCATCTTCGTATGTAAGACCGGGGTTTTCAGCCCACTTTTGCTCAATGGCTGATGCCAGGTGGTCAACCATTTCGATTTGCACATCGTAAAATTTTATCTCATTTTCTTCGCAGAAAAGGAATAGATCGCTGATTTGGCCTTCGGTTAAGGTTTTATATTGCATAGTTTTAAGCTTTTACAAACTGTGAAAACTCACTTAAAAAGTCATCTTTGATTCTGCGGGGCATATATATTCCGGTTACAATGGCAAGAATTCCATATAAGGCAATGAACAACGCAACCAAAACACTTGCATTCAGATAGTTGAAAAATATAAACTTGTCCTGCATTTCAAATAGTTTTGAAATTGCATTAATCATACCGGGCGACAGAGCTGCAAAAATCAAGGGCGCATTTTTCCAGGTGCGCAATTGTTCGTGCAACAAAAATCGCTTATCGGCATCAACATTCAGCTTGACTTCTTTCCGATATACAAAGAACCAGTATGCTAAAAATGACAACAAGAACACTACCTGAACAACGGCGGCGGCCAATGATTTGTCGTTTACAAGTTCAAACAAAAGATATAAAATAAGTATAGAAGCTATTGTGATCAATAGTTTGGGCAATTTGAAAAACTCAAATAAATATCGAACTTGCATTCAGTCGTATTTTCGCTGTAAAGCCTTGGCTCGGGTCTCGGTTATAGCATCAAAACCAGAATTGGCATGAACGTTTTCGATTGGAAAAGGAAGCAGCGAATTGGGATCTGAGAAGTGAAAGGGATCAACTCCAAACTCGCCGGCAATACGTATTAGTGCATCTTCGAATGACAGCTTGGATTCACCTTCCCAAATCTTTTCAATAGCCGATGCCAAATGGTCAACCAACTCAATTTGCACATCGTAGTACTTTACATCGTGAAACTCACAAAACTCGTGCAAGTGCTCAATTTGTCGTGGTGTGAGGGTTTTTTTTCCATATTTTCAAGCTTTTGCAAATTGTGGAAATTGTTCTTCGAAATGTGCACGGATTTTTCCGGGCACATAAAATGAAAGTGATATTATAAAAAATGACAAAGCAATCATAAACACCGATACAAACAATTCGAACCAGACAAGAAAACTTGGATAATCGCTCATATTTAAAAAACTTGCAAAGTTTAAAAGCAATAGCGGCACCGTTGCAAACATCCCTTGAATGTTTCTAAAAACATTACCAAGCAAGAATTTATTTTTTGAAAACGCATTAATACTAAAAAACCTTGGATAAATATATACAAAGTAAGCTATCTCAAATAAAGCAACCATCACGATAAAAGAAACAACAATTACCGAATCCTTCTCAGTTGACCGAAAAAGAATAAAAAGCAAAGCTGATAACGCAATTGTTAGGATTATTTTGGGCAGCTTAAAAAACTGTCCAACATACTGCCAAAGCATTCGCCTATACTTTTTCAACAGCTCTTTTTCGCGTGACATGCGCACACGGCTGAATCCGGTAACACCAAATTCTCTATAAGTATCATAAAGCGCCTGTTCAAAACTAATTTCAAGTTGGTTTTCCCAGCGGCTTTCGATGGACGAGGCCAGATGGTCAACAAGTTCCACCTGCAAGTCATAATACGGCACGTAGTGCTTTTCACAAAACTCGTGCAAGTGGTCAATTTGTTGTGGTGTGAGTTCTTTTTTCATGCCAGTTCTATTCGGGGGTTTAACAAATTTTGCATTTGGCGGATAAACGCTTCAAGTTCTTCCATGCGTGTAACCACTTCTTTTTTGCCATCGTGGGTAATCGAGTAGTACTTACGCATGCGGTTTCCCACCATTTCAGTTTCGACAGTTAGTAGTCCCTGCGCCTCAAGTTTATGCAGCATGGGGTACAGCGCACCTTCAGTAATCACCAACTCCCCAACCGATATGGCTTTTACCTCCTGCGTAATCTGGTAGCCATACATGCGCCCTTTTTCTTCCAAAAGCTTTAACACTATGGTGGTCAGATTGCCCTTGTACAAATTGTTCGTTCCCATATACCTAAGTATTTTATGCAAACATACATAAATTTCTTATGTAGTGGAACAGTAAAGTTATTTTTTCACGAAAATCATATCATTGTTGGAAAAATATTTCGTGTTTGAAAACCCGGACTCCTATAAGACGGAGTGGGCAACTCTAGTACGCTAATCGGATCGCCCTTTTCTAAAGGGTGCTTTGCAACTGTCTTCTTTGTCAGCTTTTATTTATAATATTTGGCTTCTCTTCAAATATACAATGTTATAATGTCACAAAATTTATATTTTTAGGTCTTATCAATAAAACAGTTAATTTGAACCGCTTCGAAAACATATACACCAAAAATTATCAATTGATATTTAACGTTGTACAAAAAATGACATGCAACGCCGACGATGCTTCCGATATAGTACAAGAAACATTCATTGCGCTGTATCAGTCGTTTCAAAAAAATGTACGGATTGACTATCCGCGAAGCTGGCTTTACAAAGTAGCTGTTAATAAAAGCATCAATTATCTGAAGCAACAGAGCAAAGCAGATAACATTGAACTGGTTAATAATATTACGACAGAAGAGAATTATTTTGAAATAAATGAGCAGCAAAAAATTGTGCAATATGCACTTAACAAACTGAAACCAGATGAAAAAATACTAGCTGTTTTGTACAGCGAAGGAATGTCGTACAAGGAGATGGCCGAGATGAGTGGGATCAAGTTTACATCAATTGGGAAAACCCTTTCACGAACATTGGCAAAATTAGGTGACGAACTTAAAAAATTGAATTATGAAATGTATTGATCAACAACAACTTCAGCAATATATCGATGGCGAATGCACTGCAAATAAGAAAGCAGCTATCGAAAAACATCTTTCGGAATGTACCCGGTGCTACAAAAAACTTTACGAAATGAAAGCATTGGCAGTAAATGCACAACATGCCATAGCCTCGTTAAATCGCAACAACATTGAAGTACCAACATTTAATTATGCAAAATTAAAAACTAAGACTAAAAAAATCAAATACATCATATACAGCCTTTCGGCTGCCTGCATCATTTTCTTTATTTTCATTTTTGTCGACAAAAAGCAAGAACCATGTGCTGAACCGGTAAGCATAGTACAAACCCTAACCTGGGAGGCCGATGCCAACCAGACTTTTGCCAATCAGGATTTTGCAATACAAATAACTGACTGTAGGGGCAAAAGCAAAGTCATATATTTAGAATAGTTAATCATTTATAATTGAAAATCATGAAACAAACATTCATATTATTTGCCATGGTAATGATCGTAATGGCATTGCCAGCGCAAAACCTGATCGAGAAATACAAAAAAGGCACCGTTAACCTTGTTCCCGACACTGAATATGCTAAGGGAAACAACTGGGACAAAGTATTTGAAACCTTTAACGACACATTATATGGTCGGCATATGGGATTTCGGAAAAACATAAGGCTAATGCCTGATGGTTCGGCTGTGGTAGATCATCCGTACAGAAATTTTTATACGAAATTTTCTCCGGAAGGTAAATTCGAAAAAGAATTCAACATCGCAAACAGTAAAGGGAAACCTTTTAAAAAAATCCAGCAAATTTCCGGGATCATAAACGACAATATATTTTTTACAGGTCTCGATAATATGGGCAACATGACGTGTTTTGACTTCAACGGCAATTATATTAAAACCCTGAAGCTTGATTATATGTCGCGTGGAGAGATAGCCTTACCTAATAATAAGATAGCAGTAGTAGGCTGGGTGCTCTGGACAGAAAAAATACGTGAATTTGTGGCATTAGTCGATTTTGACACCAATGAACAAAAAATCATCTGGGAGCATTTTACCGACCGCAGTTGCTCGCCGGGAAAAGAATGCAAACTTTTCAACTATAGTTACTATTTTAAAGAGCGGGGAGCCATTTCCTTCAATACCATGCCACACTCAAAATCAACAGGCATGAGCGCAAGCCCAATTATTGCAAATTCAGGAAATAATCTGATAGTGGCAATTCCATCAACAGGCGAAATAATCAAGTACGACCTCGAAGGAAACAAAATTGGCAAAAGCAAAGTGCCATGGAACGACAACTACATTTCGGTTGACGAGCAGAAAGAAATTCAACGTAAGGCCATTGCTAAATACAGAAGTATAGAGAACCCGATGTTTGCCGACTGGGTATCGCCAGAGGAAAACCAATTGGCATTGAAAACGATAATTCAGGATATGGAAAGCGATTTGGATAAAAT
>JAQIDF010000418.1 GCA_027858145.1 Prolixibacteraceae bacterium
TTTCTGCTATTTATATTCTTCTACTATTCATCACAAAGCCAAAGTCCAAAACGAGAGTTTCGAGGAATGTGGATAGCTACGGTGAACAATATCGACTGGCCTTCGAAACCCGGATTGCCGGTCGATAAGCAAAAAGAAGAGCTTTTGTCGATACTCAACACTTTGGAAGCGCTTCATTTTAATGCTGTGATTTTCCAGGTGCGACCTGCCGGCGATGCATTTTACCGTTCGGCAACTGAGCCATGGTCGCTCTGGCTTACCGGCACGCAAGGCAAAGCGCCCCAAAATGGCTGGGATCCATTGCATTTTATTATTAACGAATGCCACAGTCGCGGCATGGAGCTGCACGCGTGGATGAACCCTTTCAGAATCAGCCAGAATCTCACTACCGAATACGCACCGCGCAACATTGCCCGTCGTCATCCCGAATGGGTGCTTACCTACGGCAACAAACAATACCTCGACCCCGGAATACCTGCGGTACGCAAATACCTCAACAACGTTGTGAGCGAACTGATACGTAAATACGATGTCGATGCCATCCATTTCGACGATTATTTTTATCCGTACCCAATTGCAGGGGAAGCATTTCCCGATACGCTTTCGTTTCTATATCACAATCGCGGTTTTACTGAAAACCAGACTGATGAATGGCGGCGCGAGAATGTCGACTTAATCATTGAATCGCTTAACACAACCATCAAAAACACTAAACCAAGGGTGAAATTCGGGATCAGCCCCTTTGGTGTATGGAAAAACTACAATGAAGATGACGAGATAACCGGTTCAGCTACAACTGCCGGAAATACAAACTACGACAACCTCTACGCCGATGTGATAAACTGGCAACGCAAAGGATGGATTGATTATCTCATACCGCAGCTTTATTGGGAAATTGGTCATCCGGCTGTTGACTATATCACACTGGCCAACTGGTGGAGCGAGCGCTCGTTTGGCCGACACATGTACATTGGCCATGCCTTGTATAAATTAATTGACGGAAGGGGCGATGCATGGAGAAACCCACAGGAACTCCCAGAACAAATACTCATTGCCAGAAGTAATGACAAAATTCAGGGCAGTGCTTTTTTTAGGATGGATTATCTTGAACGCGACCCCCATCAAATTCAAAAACGTTTTCGCGAGGATGCTTATCCACAAAGAGCACTTTTGCCCAATATGCCATGGATTGACAAGCAACCACCAATGCAACCATCAAAAGTAAGGATGAAAGGCTTCTTCCGAAAAGATGAAATAAAAGTGAAATATAAACGAAACGACAAAAAATCGCCCGACCATCTTGGCTATGCAATATACATGTCGAGAACCGAGGACAGTGTTGATATATCAAGACCAAAAAACCTCATGCACTTCTCACAAAATGATATTATCAACCTTGAAAAAGTTACGTTCCCTAAAAGAGGTAAAATATATCTTTGGCTAACGACACTCGACAAGCACCATAACGAAACAGCCCCAATTGGTCCATTAACATTCAAAGTAAAATGACACAAATAAGCATTTATCAAACAAAGGCAAACAACACTTTTACAGAATCGCATATCGAAAGCCACAGTCCCGAATCAGTCACCACGCTGAGACTTATTGCCGAAAAAGCTGTGAGTGATTTTATCTTCATACAAATAAAACCCGGCACACTTGAGCCCGATTTTAAACTGATGAATGACTGGCTGAACACTGCTCGCCACGATGAAATTATTTTCGGGTATTCTGATTATTTACAGTTTGAAGCCTCAATAAATTCGGAATCTTGCATTCCAACCATCGATTATCAAACAGGCAGTATTCGTGACGATTTCAACTTTGGTGCATTGGTGCTAATAAAAGCCGAAGCCCTTCAGCTATTTATCAATCAAAATACCGACGACTGGAAATATGCCGGCTTTTATGCATTCAGGCTTTGGGCTTCGCGCAAACAATTGCCAGCACGCTATCCAAAAGCTTGTTATCGTTATGCAGAGCCCGACTTACGCGCATCGGGGCAAAAGCAGTTCGATTATGTTGACCCGCGCAATCGCGAGCGGCAAATCGAGATGGAACAAGTGGCCACCCAATACCTCGAGGCTATTGGCGCAAAAGTGTCGCCACCTTTCCAAAAGGCAAACTTTCGGGAGCAAGATTTTAAAACCGAAGCCTCAGTAATTATTCCGGTGCTGAACCGCGAGAAAACAATTGCCGACGCCATTGATTCGGTACTGAAACAAAAAACAAATTTCAAGTTCAATCTAATTATCGTAAACAATCACTCAACCGATCGCACCGGTGGGCTCATCGATAGTTCTGGTGATAAGCGAATCATCCATCATATTCCACAAAGCAAAAAACTGGGCATTGGCGGTTGCTGGAACGAAGGCATTAACCACCCCGAATGTGGCCGCTTTGCTATACAACTCGA
>JAQIDF010000446.1 GCA_027858145.1 Prolixibacteraceae bacterium
AATCGAAAAGTTCAATTTCAAGGCTTGGCCTTTCTGAAAATCAAGGAGTTTACTTTCGTAAGTGACTGTTTTCAGAAAGGGCGTAACGCAGAAATTGGGCTTTTCGGGCAAGCACTAAATAGAATTGAAAACGAATTGTATAAACTTAAAACAAAAGAAATATGCAACCAAATGGAATATATATATACGCAATAGTACATAATTTCTATAGTTCAGAAATGTTTCGGTTATTGGAAAAATATGGAGTTTATGCTATCCCTTTTCAAAATATATCGGCAATCGTTTCGAACAGAGAAAATGCACATATCGATTTTGCCGATAGGGAGGCTCTTGGACATTTATTGGTTCATCATCAAAAAACAATTGAAGGCCTCGTATCCGTAGGGTTCAATATGCTCAATCCTATGCAGCTGGGTACCATCGCAAAATCAAAACATGAGGTTTTAAGAATACTTGCCAGCGGATATAATTTAATTATTAATACGCTGAACAAAATCGAACACCTGACAGAAATTGACCTGGCAGTGACTTGGGCTGATCTTCCTGATATCCTGCAAGAGATAGTTAACCATCCTGAAATTTCTGCGTTGAAAAAATCCATGCTTTCAAATTCCAACGGTATTTCTCAAGATGATCAGGTCAAAATTGGAATGCTGATTCAGGAAAAGCTTAAAGAAAAAAACACCAAGGTTGAATTGGATATACGGGAAGCCATGTCATCAGTTAGTCAGGATATAAAAATGCATGAAGTGATGGATGACCAGATGATTTGCAATTCAGCCTTTCTCATTAACCGGAATAATAAAGAAAAATTTGAAGCGATAATCTATCAGCTTGATGAAAAATACAATGATAAATTAAACTTCAAAATGGTTGGATCTCTGCCGTGTTATAGTTTTTATACCATGGAAGTGAAAGAGGTTAGTCTGGAGGAGGTAGCGTTGGCAAAAAAAGAACTCGGATTAGGTCGAGAAACTTCAGATTCTGAAATTAAAAGAGCCTATCAGGACAAAGTGAAGGAATTTCATCCTGATGTTATTCCGGGGAATAACAATCATGATACTTTTAACCGAATTAAAAAAGCTTATCATACTTTAATCGAATATTCTGAAGCAACAAATCAAGCCATGTCAGAGCAAGTTGACATGCTGGTAAAAGAAAATGAGACGGAAAACATGATTGTGGTGAAAATAAAAGAATAATATGCAGCGAGACGGAAAATATATTTATTGCATCATTGCATCCGATTACGATGTAAATCTTGGAACAATTGGAGTTGGAGGACGTGGCGATCTGGTCTCAACCATTAGTTTTGATGGATTGTGTATGGTGGTTAGTAATCATCCGCTAAGCAGGTTTGTGGTTAATCCCGAAAACATGCTTGCACATCAAAATGTGATTGAAGTAGTGATGAAAGAATTCAGTAGCGTACTTCCTATCCGGTTTGGAACGATTGCTGCCACTCCCGATGAAATCCGCAACCTGCTTAATCGAAGGTACAGCGAGTTTATGGAATTGCTTCGGCAGTTCGAAAATAAGGTGGAGCTCAATGTAAGAGGAACGTGGGAAAATATGGGGAAAATCTACAACGAAATTGATCATGAACATGTTGAACTCCAAAAAATAAGAGCAGAGATTCAGAATACCGACGATAAGGAAATAAGAAAACTGAAGATTATGGAAGCGGGCAATATGGTGGAACATGCCCTGATTGAAAAGAAACTGGAAGAGACCGAAAATATAATTGATGCTTTTCGCAGATCGGTGTTCGAGTTTAAACTAAACAAAACAACTGGAGATGCCATGTTCATGAATACCGCGTTTCTGGTAAACAGTGGGCGGGAAGTCGAATTCGACAACATCATGGCCGATCTTGGAGCCAAGTATGAGGGACGATGCGACTTTACATATACCACTCAACTGCCAATTTTTAATTATATCGATCTGAAAATTTTTCCTGAAAAATGGGAAATATAAACTAATTTTTGAAACAACTGCAATGAGCAACGAACTTGAAATACCAAAAGAAGGTAAATATATTTATGGAATTATAAGGTATTCAGGCCCGATTGAATATGGCCCGATTGGAATGGGAAAACGCGCTGACCTGGTTTACGGAGTCGAATACAAAGGCATCACAGCCATCGTCAGTGATTCCCCAATTATCATTTACGAAGCCCGTAGAAAAAATATGTTAACCCACGAAAAAGTACTGGAGGAGGTCATGAAAAAATTCACCGTACTTCCGGTACGGTTTTCAACAATCTCAGAACACAATGACGATGGAGCAATTCTGAAAATCATCGAAAAAGATTATAAGAAATTCGACGATATGCTTACGAAGTTGGAAGGCAGGAAAGAACTGGGGCTAAAGATACTGGCGCAAGATGCAGCAATTTATGAACGTATCCTTGAAAAATATGATAATATCAGAACCATGCGGGATAAGCTGATCAATTTACCTGTTGATAAAACCCATTACCAGCGCATGAAAATCGGAGAGATGGTTGCTGAAGCGCTTAAAACTGAAACTGAAAATTATAAAAACAGTATTATCGATGCGTTAAATCCACTTGCCGAAGAGGTGAAGATTAACGACAATTATGGTGAAATGATGATCCTCAATGCGGCATTTCTGATTAAAAACACCACAGAACCCGAATTCGACCAAGCGGTGAACGATTTGGATGAAAAATATGGCCATTTAATGACCTTCAAATATGTGGGGACATTGCCCCCCTATAACTTTGTGAACCTTGTAATTAACACGAAAGAAATTTAACATGTTTCTGCCATTGAAAGGACTAATTTTTCTCGCAGAGAAAATCAACGAGGTGATTGATAAAGAAACATCTGACGAAGGAGCAATTAAAGAAAGGTTAATGGCGCTGCAACTTAAATTTGAAATGGACGAAATTGATGAAGAGGAATACGATAAAAGAGAAGATGAATTATTAAAATTACTCGAAAACATACGAGAACAAAAACAAAATAAATAATAAAAAAGGAGG
>JAQIDF010000452.1 GCA_027858145.1 Prolixibacteraceae bacterium
AGAATACGCTGTTGCATCAAAAAACAACGATGATTTAAAGCGTTTGAAATAAACCCAGCGCCCTACATTAAAATCAGGATTAAACAACGGTAATTTATAATCTATTGTACCGGTAATTAACGAGTTGTTAAGTAATGGCAAATATCCCCTGGCATATCTTATGCGGTCGTTAAACTCATATTGCCCGACATCTTTATTTTGATATCCTCCGTAAACCGAAATACCATGATTACGGTGCAGTCCGGGTAAATACAATATGCCCGAAGCCGTGAATATCGATCCGTATTTGATAACCCCAGGCAGTGACCTGATAAATGAAATGTCGGTAATCAAACCAAAATTGGGTAAAACATCTTGCTTCGAAACATTCAATACATGATAGGCATATACACCGAATTCAAGACTGTGATACATCCCACTTGGATAACCGGATGGTTGATTCTTTAAATTGGAAATACCGGATAAGGTATAATTAACCCGGGGCTGAACTTTTCTGTAATAGCGCCCTTTGCTAAAATTTAATGGAATATAGCTTTTCAATGATAATTTTGTATGTTGAAAATTAAATTCCTTTTTAACTGTATCCGAGTCAATTACAGCTCCATTACTATTAACGTACTGGTTTATCTGGAAATATGACGACTTTTTATTTCCTGTCATTATTTCGGCATCAAACACGGGGTACGCTCCCATATACCTGAATCGTGTGAAAAATTCTCCTTGCTTGGTGTCGATTTTATACCGGTAACCACCATATATTTCTGCGGTGCTCAGCATATTCTGGCTCATAACAGATATACCTGGTGAAACGGTATAATTATAAGGATCGATTGCTACAGGTGCCCAACTGTGAATATTGAACAAATTAAGTGATTTTCGATATTTTGAAGTTTCGAAATCAATATCAATATCCTGACTAAAATCAATAACTTCATGCTCTTGTTCCGCTAATGAACGAGCTATATTGAATTCATTATTTATGTTATTCAAATTGATCTCCTCAAAATGTAACGAATCGATTTTTACTTTTCCCACTTTAAAACCATCCGATGTATAAAAACTGAAAATTAAATCGTTGTCACAAACAGAAGGATTAGTCATACCGAATTTAGTCGTTATTGTTCGGTATGTTTTTTTACTTTTCTTTTTAAGTGCAAATAAATTATCGGTTTCATTATCAGCACAAACAAAGAAGATAGTATCATTATATTCTACCGGGTTTGATACTTCGAGTTTGCGGTATGGTAATAAATATTCAATTTTTCCATTTGTAATGTTAATCTCAGCAATTGTCTTTTTATTATTTTTCAGAAGAACAACGTAAAGGTGATTATTGTCTGAAGACCATGCGGGAGTCATGATAAAAGCATTCTCAGGGGCTTCAATTTTATTTTTTATCTCTCCGGTTTGTGTGTCAATTAAAACAATATTACATTCGTAACCAGCGGTAGCTTCAACCACTGCAATTTGCTTATTGTCAGGGGAAAGCACCGGTACGAAGAGTTTCATATCATACTTGTACTGTTTTAATCTCCTGTTATCTAATGTATAAACTCTCAGTAATGATTTATCGGAATGTGCCCATCTTATATCGGGCAAACGTTCACTCCACACAATTGTATTATTCTTTATCGAAGCCGATTCTTTAAAAATGTAACCGGGTGTAAATAACTTGTCTTCATTTCCATTTTCATCAATTGATAAAAAACGCTTTACATCGTTGAGTGTCGAACGTAAAGCGACATACATTGAATCGTTGGCAAAGCCCGGATACAAGTAATCAGCATAAACATCTCCTGGTTTGGTTACAGTATCAAATGGCGTTGTTGTAATTGATTGAAGTTCGTTTACCCACTTAATTTTTTGGGTTGAGAAAACTGTATCATATAATTCGTTTTTCTTCAATCCTATTTCATTTTTTAAACCTTTGTTAAATGCATTTAACGACAATGGTTTTCGGGCAATGGTACTCAACACTCCGTCCCACAAGTTGTAGCCGAACATCATGCGCGCTCCGCCAACCAAAAAGTAACCTAGTTGATAATAATTCGGTACATGGTTTTTATACGACCCCAGGTAGGCTTTATCGTAAGAATATGTTTTTTTTTCGATAAGCTGAGCTTTCAATTCCCGGTGAAAAGCCGGAAAACGACCTCTTCCGCTTGTACTGAGCCCTGTCTCAACTGAAACAGCATCACCTTCGATAAACCAAAACGGAATATAGGCTGCAGTTAAAAGTGCTGAAGCCTGTTCCCCAAAAAGGTATCTCAAAATTTTCGGCATTTCTTCTTCAATTTTGCTCAACTGAACCATATGCCTGTATTCGTGTATGGCCAATTGTTCTAGCCAGTCCTGAGCATAAATTTGCTGATGCGGGGTCGTGTACATTTCAATCCGGCTTGGAGCCCATCCCAAAAAAGCATTCGATTTTACTGTTTCAGTGTGTAATATTACAGAAATATTTTTGGGCGAATGATTCAAACTTTTACCGGTATAGCGATAAGATATCTCTAATGTTTTGGCCACTTTTTGAGCCTTTTCATCAAAGCCGGCAGGGTAAATAACCTCAAAATTTTCAGAGGTGATTTTTTTCCATTTTATCCCGCTTCGCTCTTGCCCATTGTTAAAATACTGAGCATTAACAAATAAAAAAGAAAATAATAAAATCAGTACAAGAATACTTCTCATCATTGTTATTTTAATTTGTCAATATACAAATAACAACGAATTCCACATAAATTAAAATGTGAATAACTCTTATCAAAATTCATGTGCATTTTCTATATTTGTTGAATAATACAAGTATTCTCTCCATCTTACGAGATTAAAGTATAAACAAAGAACTATGAATACATTTGCACTTATTGGTGTAGCCGGATATATTGCTCCGAAACACTTAAAAACAATTAAAAGTATTGGAGGCAATTTGGTAGCCTCGGCCGACCCCAATGATAATGTTGAACACATTGATGAGTATTTCCCCGAGAGTGAGTTTTTTAAAAGTATTGAGGAACTTGATAAGTACCTGAAAACGAACCCGGTTGATTTTGTTGTGGTATGCTCTCCAACTCATTTGCATGCACAACATATTGAGATGGCACTTAATAATAATTGTAATGTAATTTGCGAAAGTCCACTCGTGCTAAACAATGAACAATTTCAGCATATTGTAGCGCTTGAACACAAAACAGGAAAAAGAATCTACAACATACTTCAATACAGATATCATCCTGATATTCAAAAATTAAAAAAAGAAAATCATCAATCACATAATATCAATATTGACTTAGTATATCACACATTCAGAGGTAAATGGTTTGATAAGAGCTGGAAAGGCGATCCTCAAAAATCAGGTGGTATTTTAACATCACTGGGGTATCATTATTTCGATTTCCTGATTTGGATTTATGGTAACCCAACTGAAGTCATGTTAAGCGAAATAAGCGAACATGTTGTAAAAGGTTTTATCCAACTTGAAAACGCTTCAGTTCAATTTGATATACGCAATAACATTAGTAACGGCGTAGAGAATAAAAAGAGATTGCTTACGATAGATGATTATACAATTGATTTATCGAAACCGTATAACAATGACTTTATTGATTGTTATACTGACATTATAAAAGAAAATGGAATTAACACTAATGAAGTTGCACATTTAATTGAAGTATTAATAAAAAAACAATCGCGATAAAATGACAAACACAGATAAAATATTTAAAAAAATTAACGAAAATAAAGAAGTTATTGGGGTTGTCGGACTTGGATACGTTGGACTTCCATTGGCTGTTAATTTTGCAGAACCCGGTATTAAAGTTATTGGTTTTGATAAAAACCCCGACAAGGTTGATAAAATAAATCATGGTACCAATTATATCGAAGATATAAGGGATGCAGTATTACGAGAGGTTGTTGATAGTATTGCTTTAAGTGCAACTACTGATTTTTCACGGATGAATGAATGCGATGCACTTTTAATATGTGTACCTACACCACTCGATGTTTTCAAAAAGCCCGATATGAGTTACGTTGAAAGTGCCTGTATCGAAATTGGAAAAAACATGAAAGCCGGTACATTTATCAGTCTTGAAAGCACAACTTATCCCACTACTACCGAAGAATTTATGCTGCCCATTATTGAACGTGAGAGCGGCCTAAAACACGGTGACGATTT
>JAQIDF010000017.1 GCA_027858145.1 Prolixibacteraceae bacterium
ACAGGGAAGCTGATATAAAAGCCCATAAATCGAGGCTTTATATTGAAGAACTTTTGAAAAAGGCACAGTAGCTCAATTGGTAGGGCATTCCGCTTTGCGGAAGTGGTCCTGGGTTCGAGACCCAGCTGAGTCACGAAAAAGGGAGAACGAAAAAATCGTTTTCCCTTTTTTATTTTTATATTTAAATAAAAAAGACAACAATACCTGCAACTGAGATAAAAGCACCGATAATCTCATTCAACATCAGCTTCTCTTTGAATATCAAATGCGATGGCAAAAGAATAAAAACGGGAACTGTAGCCATCAATGTAGATGCAATCCCAACAGATGTTAACTTAAAGGCTATCATACCCAGGGAAACGCCCAGAAATGGCCCGAAAAAAGAACCTACAACCAACGCCTTTGATGCTTTTCGGTCTTTTACACCACGCACAACACCACCCCAACGTTTCATCAGGGTTATTAAAATTGCAAAACCTATTATTCCGGATATAACTCGTATTTGGGAAGAAGCGAAAGGATCATAATCACCCATTCCTACCTTACTAAAAACAGCACCTACGCCTTGTCCTATGGCTCCCCCAAAAGCCAATAATATTCCTTTTAGAGAGTAACGGCTTTTTTTAATACCATTTTCAACATCCTTTTTCAGAATTACCAGCGATACACCAACAATAACCAGCATCATACCCAGAACGTTCATCATTGAGAAAGTCTCGCCCATCATGAACCAACCAACAACTGCTGCTGTAGGCGGCGCCATGGTCATGATAAGCATTGAAATTTTAGAGCTGATAAATTCATACGATTTAAACAGGAAGAAATCTCCCAAGACAAAGCCGATAACCCCTGAAATGCTCAAATAAACCCAGGCTCTTACAGGTGCATCAAAAGGAAGCCATTGCCCCATGAAAATTTTAGTATATGCCACATAAAACAGGAAAGCAAATACCAAACGTATCAGATTAACAGAAACAGAGCCAATACGGCGTGTTGCAAACTGGAAACTCATCGCCGTAGCGGTCCAGCATACAGCTGTAGCTAATCCGGCTAGTTCTCCCGTGTACTCCATCTTATATAAAAGTTTTACTTACCGGAGCCGGAATGTTTATTTCTGAAATGTGCGAATAAGATGAGCCCCAACCCAATTAAAACAAAAGGGATACTGAGCCATTGTCCCATATTTAAGCTCATGGTAGCTTCAAAAGCTTCCTGATCTTCTTTTATAAACTCGATAAAGAAACGTGCTGTAAAAACCATTACGAATAAAATACCGGTTAACATACCGGTTTTCGATTTTATATCCGTTTTCCAGTATAGCTTACGCATAAAAAGGAAAGTGATTAAATAGGCTACAGCTTCATAAAGCTGCGTAGGATGCTTGGCTACCGTTTCGCCATTCCGCTCAAATATAACCCCCCAGGGCAGCGAGGTTTGAATACCATATATTTCAGAGTTGAACAAATTCCCCAAACGAATAAACATAGCAGCCAATGCTGATGGAACAACAACACGGTCAATCGTCCAGAATACATTCTTTTTTGTTATAAGTTTTGAATGAATCAGCAGGGCAATAAAAACCCCTATGGTTCCACCATGGCTGGCCAATCCACCCTTCCAGACCATTAATATTTCAGCGGGATGTTGCGAATAATACTCCCACCCGTAAAAGAAAACATGACCTAACCTGGCACCTATAATTGTACCGAAAACAATATACATAAGAAGGCTGTCGAGCCATTTAAGGTTCTCCTTCTCATGCTTAAACATTTTTTCAACAATGTTGTAACCAAGGATAAAACTGATGGCAAACATTAATCCGTACCAACGTACAGACAATGGTCCTAAACTGAAAATCTCAGGATTGACATCCCAATGAATAAAACTTAAAAAATCCATGCTTTCCTTATAAAATGTTATTCTGGTTTACCTACTCCGTGGCAATTTTTATATTTTTTACCGCTACCACACGGGCATGGTTCATTGCGTCCAACTTTTTTCTCAACGCGTACCGGTTGAGTTTTCTTGGGCTGTTCTTTTTCGTTACCACCGCGCTCCGGTTGTTCAATCCCCTGACGTCCGGTTTGCATACGGCTCATATCGGTACGTTTACGCCCTTCAGCTTCTTGAACCTCAGATGGATCAGAAATTGGAATATGTCCTTTGGCAAGTATCGAAACAACCTTACGATTAACAACGTTAATCATGTCTTTGAACAAGTTGAATGATTCCAACTTATATATCAGCAACGGGTCTTTCTGCTCGTAGGCAGCATTTTGAACCGATTGACGTAAGTCGTCCATTTCGCGAAGCTGTTCTTTCCATGCCTCGTCGATGGTAGCCAGCATAATTTGTTTTTCAAACGATTTGGCAACTTGCTTACCTTTATTGTTATAAGCTTTTTCGAGATTCGTTACTACCTGGTACATACGTTTACCGTCGGTAAAAGGAACTACAATGTTTTTGTACTGGTGCGAACGTTCTTCGTATACTTTCTTAATAACGGGGAAAGCTTGTTTGGCAACCAGCTCTTTCTTCCGGATATAGCCATCGAGCATTGCACGATAAATCTTTTCTATTAAATCATCAGTTTTTGCACTTCTAAATTCTTCTTCGGTAACAGGTGTGTCGATTGAAGCCGTGCGCATCAGTTCTATCCTGAATAGCTCAAAGTCTCCATCCTGATATGTTTCAACCAGTTCTTCAACCGAATCGTACATGTTGTTCATGATATCAACCTCTACACGGTCACCAAACAATGCATGCCTGCGGCGCTTGTAAACCACTTCACGCTGAGAGTTCATTACATCGTCATACTCCAAAAGCTTTTTACGAATTCCGAAGTTGTTCTCCTCAACTTTTTTCTGTGCCCGCTCAATGGATTTGGAGATCATCGAATGCTGAATTACTTCACCTTCTTTTAACCCCATGCTGTCCATCACCTTGGTGATACGTTCTGTTCCGAACAAACGCATCAGGTCGTCTTCCAACGAAACAAAGAACTGAGAAGAACCCGGGTCGCCCTGACGACCGGCACGACCACGCAACTGACGGTCAACCCGTCGTGAATCGTGACGTTCAGAACCAATGATGGCTAAACCACCGGCCTTTTTCACTTTATCCGACAATTTAATGTCGGTACCACGGCCAGCCATATTGGTAGCAATGGTAACCATGCCTTCGTGCCCGGCTTCGGCAACAACTTCTGCCTCTCGCTGGTGTAACTTAGCATTCAGTACGTTATGCGTCATGCCTTTCATCTTAAGCATCCTGCTCAACAGCTCTGAAATATCAACAGATGTAGTACCCAGCAGTACGGGGCGGCCTTTTTTGTTTAATTCAACCACCTCGTCTATAATGGCATTGTATTTTTCACGCTTTGTTTTATAAACCAAATCTTCTTTATCGTCACGAACAATCGGACGGTTTGTTGGTATTACCACAACATCCAGTTTATAGATGTCCCACAATTCGCCAGCTTCAGTTTCGGCAGTACCGGTCATACCAGAGAGCTTGTGGTACATCCTGAAAAAATTCTGCAGGGTAACTGTTGCAAATGTTTGGGTTGCCGCTTCCACTTTCACACGCTCTTTAGCCTCGATTGCCTGGTGCAGGCCATCGGAGTACCTGCGGCCTTCCATGATACGACCAGTTTGTTCATCAACAATTTTCACTTTATTATCAATTACCACATACTCGTCATCTTTCTCAAATAAGGTATAGGCTTTCAGTAACTGGTTCAAGGTATGTACCCGTTCGGTTTTTACACTGTAATTTTGAAGAATTTCATCCTTTTTGGACATGCGTTCCTCGTCAGACAAACTTGTATCGTTTTCAATCTGGGCCATTTCGCCACCCATATCGGGCATCACGAAAAATTCGGAATCGTCAACATCTCCGGTGATCAAATCATGACCTTTATCGGTTAGCTCAATTGAATTATGTTGCTCTTCAATAATAAAGTATAGCGGGTCGGTAACAATATGCATATTTTTATTGTTATCCTGCATATAAAAATTTTCCGCTTTTGTCATTTGAGATTTAATACCTTCTTCGCTAAGGAATTTAATAATAGCACTGTTTTTGGGCAGACCTTTGTGGGCACGCAATAATAACAAAGCACCTTCTTCGAGTTCCTTTTTTGTTGCATTTTCTTTATTGAGTAAGCGCTTGGCATCGGCAAGAATTTGAATTGCCATTTTACGCTGTGCCGCTACCAGCTTTTCAACTTTCGGTCGATACTCCATAAAGAGCTCATCAGTTGAAGCCTGAGGCACCGGGCCTGAAATAATCAGCGGTGTACGGGCATCATCGATTAATACAGAGTCAACCTCGTCGACAATAGCATAATGGTGTTTACGCTGCACCAAATCTTCGGGACTAATTGACATGTTATCGCGAAGATAATCGAAGCCAAACTCATTATTGGTACCAAAGGTAATATCGGCATTGTATGCTTTACGCCGTTCTTCAGAATTGGGCTTATGCTTATCGATACAGTCGACCGACAATCCATGAAACTGGTAAATAGGCCCCATCCATTCTGAGTCACGACGTGCCAGGTAATCGTTTACCGTTACCAAATGCACCCCTCTGCCTGTCAATGCATTAAGAAAAACAGGCAAGGTAGCCACCAATGTTTTACCTTCACCGGTTGCCATCTCTGCGATTTCACCTTCGTGAAGTACAACACCACCAATGAGCTGCACATCGTAATGCACCATGTCCCATGTTATTTCGTTTCCACCTGCCATCCAGGTGTTGCTCCACAGTGCATTGTCGCCATCAATGGAGACATTATCATACCCGGCAGCGATTTCACGGTCAAAATCAGTAGCTGTAACTTTTATATTTTCGTTTTCTTTAAAACGTTTGGCCGTTTCTTTTACCACCGAAAATGCACGGGGTAAAACATCTTTGAGAATTACCTCGATCTTTTCATCAATCGTTTCGGTAAGCTTATCAATACGGTCGTAAATTTTTTCGTTTTCTTCAATATCGGCCTCTTCAGCCTTTTCTTTTAACGCTGCAATCTCATCCTCTTCGGCTTTTATATAATCGTTAATATCTTTCCTGATGGCCTGTGTTTCGGCTCTTAATTCATCATTTGAAAGGTTTGTTACCCGTTCGTATTCTTTTTTGACAGCTTCTACGACAGGCATAATTTCTTTTATATCCCTGTCGGATTTCGTACCAAATAAACTGCTTAGAAATTGTGTAATTCCCATATTCTTGTTGTATTGTTTTTAAAGTTGAATAAGATTTTCATAAACATCATCATCTCAAAATAGAGCCTGATGTATGCATCTTATTTTGCCAAACACAAAAGTAATTTAATTGTGGAAGTTATGAAACTAGAAATTGAGGAAATTCAATATTATGCGAGTTCAAC
>JAQIDF010000021.1 GCA_027858145.1 Prolixibacteraceae bacterium
GATATTCCGTCCCCTGAAGGCAAAGGACTTCGGGAGGATTGGTTCTGCATGGAAGATTACCATGTGTTTTCGTCAAAAAACCTGTCCGAATGGATTGACCACGGTATGATTGTAAGTCAATACGATGCCGACTGGGTTGATTCTACATCTTACAGCATGTGGGCGCCCGATTGTATCGATCGCAACGGAAAGTATTACTTTTATTATCCCGCCAATACAAATACCGTTGGTTCTAATGGCCGTAAAGGTTTTGGCATAGGTGTGGCTGTAGCCGACAAACCTGAAGGGCCGTATAAAGTAGAGGATAAACCAATTGAAGGTATTTTCGGAATTGACCCGAATATATTGATTGATAACGACGGACAGGCATACATTTACTGGTCGATGGGGCAAATCTTTGTGGCAAAGCTTAAGGACAATATGTTGGAGCTGGCATCGGAGCCGCGTAAAATTGATAATTTGCCCACCGAAGGACTTAAAGAAGGCCCGTGGGTTTTCGAGCGAAATGGTATCTATTATCTCACTTTTCCGCATGTCGAAAATAATACCGAACGTTTGGAATATGCCATGGGCGACAGTCCTGTGGGGCCTTTCGAAATGAAGGGCGTAATTATGGACGAATCGCCTTCCGGTTGCTGGACCAACCATCATTCTATAATCGAATATAACGATCAGTGGTATTTGTTCTATCATCACAACGATTTATCACCCGATTTTGATAAAAACCGTTCGGTACGAATTGACAGCTTATTTTTTAACCCCGACGGATCCATTCAAAAAGTAACACCAACATTACGGGGAGTAGGCTTAACGAGTGTTGCAACCCGGATTGAAATTGACCGTTACAGTGACATTAGCGAAAAGGGTGCTAAAATTGAATTTATCGATCAGGGTAATGCTTTTAAAGGCTGGAAAACAGTATTCAAAAGCGAAGATTCCTGGGTGCAATACAATGCAGTTGATTTCGAACAACGAAAAATGAAAAATGTACAATTGAAAGTTCGTTCCGAATCAGGAGGAACAATTCACATTGTGCTGAATGATGTTGATGGAGCAATATTGTCTGAAGTAAAAATTCCGCCCTCAGGTGAATGGCTTACAGTGGAGGGGAACATTGAAAAATTCAAAAAAGGTATTCATGATTTAAGAGTAGTGCTTAACGAAGGTGAAAACGTAGAAGTTGATTGGTTACGTTTTGAGTAAATGATGTTTTACTGTCTGGTTTCAATAAATAACCATTCAGAATTCTTTTTTTCCGTACAACTGGTATTTTGTATCTGATTTTTGAAAATCATTATCTAATATTGAAAGCACTTTGGGGTTAATCTCAATAGTTTTATCCAACTCACATTATTTAATCATTTTGTTACAATTGAAAATATGGACACAAAAAAGAAACATGATGGCCTGAGAAATGTGCCGGTTTTCGTAAGCTTGTTGGTTTTAGTGGGGCTATTTGCTTCCTGCGATTCTTCAAAAAAACCTTCAAACCTTGAAGAATCAACAGCGTATTTCAATTCATTTACCTACAAGGGAATGGATGATTTTTATGAGCAAAATAAATTGCCCGGTGAAGATTATTTCTTCAATCCCATTATACCCGGTTGGTATTCCGATCCCAGTGTGTGTAAAAATGGGGAGGATTATTTTCTGGTAACATCAACATTTTCTTATTTTCCCGGTGTGCCGATTTTCCATAGCACGGATTTGGTTAACTGGAAGCAAATTGGCCATGTGCTCGATCGCGAATCGCAGTTGGTTAACATGAAAGGACAGCACACCAGTGGAGGTATATTTGCACCGGCCATAAGCTATAACCCGCAAAACGACACCTATTACATGATTACAACCAATGTGGGTATGGGAAACTTCTTTGTAAAAACCAAAGATCCGTTCGGAGGCTGGTCCGATCCCATTATGCTGCATGATGTAGGCGGTATTGATCCTTCGTTCTTTTTTGATGACGATGGTAATGCTTACATTGTAAATAACGATGAGCCTATTGGTGAACCTGAATATAGCGGACATCGTACCATCCGGATTCATCAGTTTGATGTAGAAAACGACCGTACATTTGGAGATGATAAAGTGCTTGTTGATAAAGGGGTAAGACCCGAAGAAAATCCTATTTGGATTGAGGGACCGCATTTGTATAAAATTGATGGAAAGTACTTTTTGATGTCGGCTGAAGGTGGAACCGGTCCAAACCATTCAGAAGTGATTATGCGTGGCGACTCGCCAATGGGGCCATTCAATGCCTGGGAGAAAAATCCCATTTTGACACAACGTCACCTTAACCCAAACCGCGATAATCCGATAACCTGTACCGGTCATGCTGATTTGATTCAGGCAAAAAACGGAGAATGGTGGTCTGTTTTCCTGGCTTGCCGCCCAATTGATGGTAAATTTGAAAATCTTGGGCGTGAAACATTTCTAATGCCCGTGAAATGGAGTGAAGATGGCTTTCCTTATATGACTCAGGGCAATGATGTAATACCAATGGTTGTACAAAAACCTGGATTGAAAAGGGGAGAAGAAGTAACTTTCGGAAACTTCACAAAAATATATCCTTTTAATTCAGATAAATTGGGTTACGACTGGATGAGCTTGCGAACTTCAGCCTCCGATTTTTACTCTCTGACAAAGAACCCCGGTTATTTATCTTTGTCATGTGCTGAAGTTTCAGCCACCGAAAAAGGAACTCCGGCTTATGTTTGCAGGCGGTTGCAACATCATAAGTTTGAATGTACAACTGAACTGTATTTTAATTCTGAAGATGAAAAGGATGCTGCCGGATTGCTTCTTTATAAAGATGAAACTCATCAATATTTTTTTGGTATAAAAAAGGTTGAAAAAGGTATTGAAATTTTTATTGAAAAAATTGGAGACCATGAATCAAAAATAATTGTTTCAGAAATGATTGATGAAAAGGATAAACAGATGCAACTGAAGATTGAATCTCATGGAGATTATTACAATTTTTACTACTCAAGGGGAAATGATTCGTGGGTTAATCTTTGTAACGAAGTCGAAGCATATTATTTATCAACAGCAAACTCCTATGGTTTTACCGGTACCACGATTGGGATGTATGCAGTGAGAAATAAGTGATATTTAGTTTGCATTAAAAATATTTTTAGAAAAAGTGCTGCGATTGTGCTATTTTAGCGGAGTAATAATATCAAATGGCACAGCAATCTATCACAAATATTAAGGAGTTAGCTTCAAAACTCAATATTTCAATAACTACTGTTTCAAGGGTTCTTAACGGAAAAGCACGGCAATATCGTATAAGCACAAAGACAGAAAAAAAGGTTCGTGATGCAGCAAAAGCTTTTCATTATTCACCAAATCAGTTTGCCAGAGGATTAAAATTAGACAAAAGTGAAACGATTGGTGTAATTGTACCTGACATATCAAACCCCTTTTTTTCTGAAATAGTGATGAGTATAGAACGAGAAAGCAAAAAATACGGTTTTGCTGTATTAATTGGTAATAGTGGGGACGATACAGAGCAGGAAGTGACCTTAATTGATCATTTTAAATCGAGAAAGGTTGACGGGATAATTATTGCTCCTGTGGGAATAACGAGTACACATATAGAACATGTATTTCAAAATGGTATGCCATTGGTAATAGTTGACCGTACATTTCCCGGTGTTAATATACCTACCATAACATCCGATAACTATGGAGGAGCATACAATGCTACAATACAACTCAATACCATACTTCAGTGAAGTTTAGTATAAGAGTATATACTTAAGCATTAAAAATGAAACTAAAGATGAAACTAAAGATGAATCTAATAATTAAATCAACCATCATTTTAATTTTTGTGCAATTTATCTATGGTTGTGCAGGTAATACTAACAAGATTGATTATTCTCCAATAGATTATGTTGATCCTTTCATTGGAGTTTTAGATGGAGGAAAAAGCAACTGCGTTATTGGCCCACAATTACCCAATGGGTCAGTAAACCCAAGCCCTCAGACCATTGAAGGACATCATGATGGATACTCGCCCGATCAGCCAATTCGTGGTTTTGGTCAATTGCATGCAACAGGAACAGGATGGGGAAAATATGGTATGCTATTTATTTCACCACAAGTTGGGCTAAATATAGATACTGGTGGTCACGATTCTCCTAAATCAAAAGAGTTTGCTACTGCATACGAGTATGGGGTAGTGCTTGATAGATACAATTTAGGTGTTAAGGTAACACCATCATACCATTCTGCAATATATGAATTAACCTATCCGGAAAGTGATTCTGCATCAATCATATTTGATGTTACCCATAATATTCCCATGCATATTGCGCCAATGATTGGGGGTAGTGTCTCAGAGGCTGTTATTAATATTGATCCCAATGGAATGATTTACGGGCATGGAAGGTATACGGGAGGCTTTGGCGATGGGCATTACCGGGTATATTTTGTGGCGGAAACCAGTAAGAAACCAACTGATTATGGAACATGGAACAATGATGGTATAACTTTTGGCAGTAATAAATCAACGCTTGAAGTTGAGAATGAGCCAATAGGGGCATTTTTTAGGTTTAATACATCTGATCAGGAGATTGTTCACCTTAAAATTGCTATTTCATTTAAAAGTGTTGAAAAAGCCAAAGAATGGCTAAGCATAGAAATTCCTGAATGGGACTATGATTCAGTTAGGCAATACGCAATAGATGTGTGGAACGATCAATTGAGTAAGGTGCAGATTTTTACTGATAACATCGATGAACGCAAAATATTCTATACTGCCCTTTACCAATCAATGAGGATGCCACGTGACCGTACAGATGATTTGCCTGGTTTTGAAAAAGATGAGGAGGTTTGGGATGATCATTATGCGGTATGGGATACGTGGCGTACAGTATTCCCTCTAATGGTTTTATTGAATCCCGATAAAGCCAGTTCAAATGTTAAGGCTTTCATTAACAGATATAAACGGAACGGTCGGGTAAAAGATACTTATATAGCGGGTATTGATATGGCTGCCGATCAAGGTGGCGACAATGTAGATAACATAATATCGGATGCATTTGTTAAAGGTATTCAAGGTGTTAACTGGAATGAGGCATATCTGGTAATGAAACACAATGCCGATAATCAACGCTTAGGAAATCAAGGCTTTGGTTACTTTGGAATACGCGATTCAAGCATGGCATTATATAAAAAACAAGGGTGGATACCTGAGGGAGTAATGTCAACCTCAATGAGCTTAGAATATGCCTATAACGATTACTGTGTCGCTCAGGTTGCAAAAGGACTTGGAAAGAACGAAGACTTTCATTATTATGCCAACCGCAGTAAAAAATGGATCAATCTGTGGGATGATAATGCAAAAAGCGATACTTTTAAAGGTTTCATAACCTCTCTTGATTTAAATGGGAACCCGGTTGAAATAGATGTGGAAAAGAGTATGGGGTCGTGGAAAGATTTTTTCTATGAAGGTTCTTCATGGACTTATTCATTCTTTATGCCACATCAGCCGTATAAGTTAATTGAATTATCTGGTGGCAAGGATATATTTGCTGCAAAACTCGATCATGGTTTGAAAAATGGATATATTGATTATACAAATGAGCCGGCTTTTCTTGCAGCACATCTTTTTCATTATGCCAACAGACCAGATTTGGCTTCCTTTTGGGTACATCAACTTATGGATAATAAATATTCTTTAAAGGGCTATCCAGGGAATGAAGATAGTGGTGCAATGGGTTCCTGGTACGTGTTTGCGGCCATGGGGTTTTTTCCAAATGCAGGTCAGAATATCTATTTTCTACATGGCCCAAGATATAGAAAAGTGGAAATTAAGCTTAATAATACTAATGTTACTATTACCGCAGACAATGTTAGTGAGGCAAATATTTATGTGCAATCATGTACTTTAAATGGGAAGCCATGGAATCAATCATGGATAACTCACAACGAATTAATAGAAGGTGCGAAGCTCCATTTTGTAATGGGGGCTCATTCATCAGACTGGGGGACAAATAATCACATTCCAACATTAGACTCATTGTTTGACTCTGAATTTTAATACATTAAGTAATATAATTAAAAAATCATGAAGAATAAATTAGTTTTATTAGCAATAACAATATTGTTATATATATCGTCTACGGCCCAGGTGAAGATTATTTTTGATACCGATTTTGGTGGTGATGCTGATGATCTTGGGGCGCTTGCAATGTTGCACGGGTTTGTTGAGAACGGAGATTGTAACTTATTGGGAATCATGATCTGGAATACTGAAAAATATGTTGTTCCTGCAGTAGATGCAGTAAATCGTTTTTATAAACATCCCAATATTCCTATTGGAATTAGGTCTGGTCAACCATCCAGAACAGATTTTAATCACACTAAAATTATTGCCGATAATTTGCCCAACCAACTTTCATACAACGATGTTCCCGAAGTCGTTTCGTTGTACCGTAAAATTCTTTCTGAAAATGATGACAGCAGCATTGTTCTTGTTACTGTAGGACCATTAAGCAACATAAAAGATCTGATACAATCTGAAGGCGATGATTATTCTCCGCTTACAGGCAAGGCGTTGCTGCATCAAAAAGTAAAAGAAATGGTTGTGATGGGTGGGCAATATCCCGAAGGTGAAAATGAGTGGAATTTTAATGGAAACATGCCGGGTGTGTCATCGTTTGTTTTTGATCAAATTGAATTGCCTGTGGTGTTTTCAGGCTATGAGCTTGGTCTGAAGATCAAAACCGGCTCGGTTTTTAACCAAATTCCTAAAAATCATCCGTTGTACCTGGGGTTTCATTATTTTAGTGAACATGCCCCGTGGATGAAAGAAAATTATGATGGAAAAATCCTTGATAATGCTTCGTATGACCAAACGGCCGTTTTGTATGCCGTTAAAGGCGGCCTGGGTAAGTGGTGGCGCAAAGTAAATTATGGATATAACGATGTAGGTAATAACGGTGATAATAAATGGGTTGATGAGGAGCATGAAAACAAAAAACATGCTTACCTTAAATTAACTGAAGATCCGGAAAAAATGTCCGAAATAATTGAATCCTTAATGATGTTTGATTTGAAATGATAGCTATGAAACGACTATTGATACTATTGCTTATAGGGTTTGTTACAAGTTTTGTGTATGGACAAAAACTTCCTTTGCTTAACGTTTCTAAAGATAAGCGACATATTATAACGCAGGATAACGAGCCTTTTTTCTGGCTGGGTGATACGGCCTGGGAATTAATTCACCGGTTAACCAGAGACGAAATTGATGTATATCTTAAAGATCGGGCTGAAAAGGGATTTACGGTTATCCAGACTGTAGTTTTAGCTGAGCTTGATGGATTAAATACTCCTAATGCCCTTGTCAGAATTACTGGATAATATAGTAATAATTTATATCTGAATATTATGAATACAAAAGTTTTAGAACTGGCCAAAATGATTGACCATTCCATTCTTCATCCAACACTTACCGATGAAGATTT
>JAQIDF010000481.1 GCA_027858145.1 Prolixibacteraceae bacterium
CGATAGATAATATAATTCGTTTCATCGGCAACATATTGAACTCGCATTCTTTAGTTGTTTGCGATTGTGGTTCGACAGAATCATGCTCGTTTCATTGTGTAATTATAACATAAAAAAAAAGGAAAGCAAATTAGAATCACAATTTAAATTTTTTAACCTCCAAACCCTGGTAACTTAAATTTCATTAATTTTTGGTGTTGATGTTCAAACAAAGTAAATAAATTTGAAGCTATGAACATGTTAAAAACAACACAAATTGCATATTGACTCAAACTATTTGGTGGGAATGAATGTATAAGATATCATTACTCGCCTTGATCTTTTTGAAAAGCCATATCTTTTTTTTAGTTTCGCCGCCCGAATTATTAAGGCAGAACTATGTACTGTGAAGTAGAACCCAAGGATTTTCAGACAATTCACAAGAGCAACATTGTCCAGCAAACGGCCTTTTGGGCACGTGTTAAAAAGCAGCAGGGCATAATACCCTATGCGTTTAAATACAAAGCTGATGATGACCTGTCGTTTCGTTTGCAGACCACGCCAAAACCCGTGTACGATGATATTTTGATACTATTGCAGTACATTAACCGTAAACACACAATCGCCTACGTACCTTATGGCCCCAAAGACGAACCGTCCTCCGAAAATCATGGAAAATTCATCGAAGAACTTTCTGAGGTATTGCGTCCGCACTTGCCTAAAGATTGTATTGCCATACGATACGATTTACCATGGGAAAACCTTTGGTCGAAAGAGGATGATTATTTTGACGAACAAAACAACTGGCTGGGACCTCCTGCGGTTCAAAACCAGGAAATGCGCATAAACTTTAACACCAACAACTGGAACCTTTTCAAAACGCCAACCGACATACTTCCATCAAATACCATTTTTCTCGACCTCAACCAAAACAGTGAACAGCTTTTGGCCAATATGAAACCAAAAACACGCTACAACATACGGCTGGCAAAACGCAAAGGCGTTGTAGTAAATTCATACAGCACGGACTATATCGATGAATGGTACAAACTTTACAAAGAAACATCGCAACGGAACGGTATAACGCTGCATGGTAAAGATTATTTTCAATCGGTATTGAACACGCACACCAAAGACCTGAACTCGCCGGCCAATGTTAAATTGCTTATGGCCGACTATGGGAATGAGCACCTGGCAGCCATGTTTCTCATTCTTTCGAAAAACAGGGGCACTTATTTGTATGGCGCTTCATCAGACGAAAAACGAAACCTCATGGCCACTTATGCCATTCAATGGGAAGCCATCAAACAATCGCAACAGGCAGGTTGCAACGAATACGACCTGTTTGGTTCAGCACCCAATTCAAATCCCGGTCACCCGATGCACGGGCTCTACAGGTTTAAAAGTGGCTTCGGCGGCTATATGTTCCACCGCATGGGATGCTGGGATTACCCACTCGACATTGAAAAATATGGAATATTAAGAGCACAGGAAGTTAACAATCAGGCTTATCATACAAATTGAAAATCTCACTTGCAAAAGTTCTCTGAGAAAGCTAAATTGTGGAAATTATCAAACCACACCATGAACGAAGCTTCTTATTACACCAAATTAGAAAACCACGAAGTACAGTGCACCTTATGCCCCCGCATGTGCATTATTGAAGAAGGAAGATTTGGCGATTGCCATGCACGGCGTAACCGAAACGGAGTGCTGTCGTCTGAAGTTTATTCCAAAATTGCAGCCATTAATACCGACCCCATTGAAAAAAAACCATTGTACCATTTTTACCCGGGGAGCAAAATAACCTCCATTGGCACAACCGGTTGCAATATGCACTGCAGTTTTTGTCAGAATCATACGCTGTCGCAGGTAAACAACCGAAAACCTCCGGTGCCCACCAAAACAATTCAGCCTGAGCAAATGGCCGAGAATGTAATAAAGGACATCTCAAGTATAGGACTAGCCTATACCTATAATGAACCAACGGTAAACTACGAGTACATGCTTGAAACAGCACGTTTGGTTAAAATGGAAGATAAAAAAACGGCCATGATAAGCAATGGTTATATCAACCCTGACCCTTTGCACATGCTACTTGAATACATCGATGCATTCAACATCGATTTAAAAGCTTTCAATAACGGTTTCTACAAAAAATATTCAAAGTCGACTTTTAAGCCGGTATTAAAATCGATAAAAGCAATAAGTAAATCGGGCAAACATCTCGAACTAACCAATCTGGTTATTCCGATGGCCAACAGCGAAAAAGAAGAGTTTGAAGAAATGTGCAAATGGATTGCCGGTGAAACGGGCAAAGACACGCCCCTGCACCTCAGCCGGTTCTTTCCGCGCTACGAACTCGACCAATACCCAACACCACCTGAGATGATGTTCGATTTTTTCGACATTGCACGCACGCACCTCAATTACGTGTATCTTGGAAATATTGCCACAGAATTACACAGCAACACCATTTGCCCCTCGTGCGGCAAAAAGGTTGTTGAGCGCACTTATTACCACATCGCCCCAAAGGGGATAAATGATGATGGATGCTGTAAAAATTGCGGAACAAAAATATTTAAATACTATTAAATGGAAAAGACCATCAGGAAACCCGTGTATGCCGGAAAATTTTATCCCGGTTCGGCGCATGAATTAAATGTCATGTTCGATAATATGGATGTTAGCCATAAGCTTCCCGAGGCCGAAGACCTTATTGGTGGCGTGGTTCCCCATGCAGGTTATGTTTATTCAGGCCACCACGCGGCCCCGGTTTATAATGCCCTCAAAAACCATCACGAAGCAATTGATACCTTTGTTATCATAAATCCCAACCATACCGGTATTGGCAATGGGAACTTCAATGTTAGCGGTGTTGATGAATGGGAAACACCACTGGGCAATATAGAAACCGACAAAGAATTTATTTCGGCTTTAGATATCGAAGTGAATGAACTGGCACACCAAAGTGAACACTCGGGTGAAGTACAACTCCCATTTCTCCAGCATTTCTTGCCATACAACTTTAAAATTGTAATGATAACGATAAACCGCCAGACACCATCGAATGCTATAGCACTGGCCAAACTGATTGCTGAAGCCCGGGAAAAAACCCAACGCAAAATATTTATCCTTGCATCGAGTGATTTTTCGCACTACGAAAACCCGCTAACAGGTTTCGAAAAGGACCAGTTTGTTGTAAACGAAATTCTTGAACTTAATACCGATGAAATTTTTCAACAAATAAGAAAAAACGATGTCACGGCTTGTGGCTTTGGCTGTATCATGACCCTTACCGCTTATGCCAACGATAATTATGAAAACCCCGAAATGAAGATCCTTAGCCGTGGGCACTCTGGCGAGGTTATTTCATCGAGCCAGGTTGTCAATTATATATCGATATTATGCTATCAATCAAACCTTGTCCGTTAAAAATAATGTACGTAATTTTATTTTGTTTATCGACAATTAAAATGAAACCATTAAATTAGCAACAAAATTTGCATATATGATAAAATCAATGACTGGTTACGGTAAAGCCGAATGTGAGCTTCCAAGTAAGAAAATAACAATTGAAATAAAGTCGTTAAACAGTAAACAACTCGACATTAACACCCGCCTTCCAAACATTTATAAGTCGAAGGACATTGAAATACGAAAATTAATTGCAGAAAAACTTATCCGCGGAAAAGTTGAATTTGTACTGTATTTCGACCAACTGGGAGATGAAACCAATACCACGATAAACGGCCCTGTGGTAAAAAACTACTATCAGCAACTGTTAGAAGTTTATAAGGATTTAGGCATTGAAGCATCTGAAAACACAATACAATCAGTTTTGCGCCTGCCAGATTCCATAAAAACTGAGCACGAAGAAGTGGACGAAGAAGAGTGGGCAACTATTGTAAGTAGCATTAACGACGCCCTTGAACAACATGACCGTTTCAGACAACAGGAAGGCGCCGCGCTTCATGCCGATGTTCTGGAGCAAATAAAAAACATCCAACAACTTAAAAACGAAGTGGAACCTTACGAGCAAGAGCGCATTGAACGTGTGAAAGAGCGACTTACTGATGCCCTGAAAGAACTTAAAAACAATATACAAAACGACGAAAACCGCTTTGAGCAAGAATTGATTTTTTATTTAGAAAAATTAGATATTAACGAAGAAAAAGTGCGTTTAGACAATCATTGCAAATATTTTCTTGAAACACTTGAAGATAATGCCCCCGGTAAAAAGCTGGCCTTTATATCACAGGAAATTGGCCGGGAAATTAATACCATGGGATCTAAAGCCAACCATGCTGAAATACAAAAACTGGTTATCCGCATGAAAGAGGCGCTCGAGAAAATTAAAGAACAATCATTGAATATTTTGTAAAGATGAAGGGAAAACTCATTATATTCTCGGCACCATCGGGTGCCGGGAAAACTACCATTGTAAAACATTTGCTCAAAAAAGGCTTCAACCTCGAATTCTCGGTATCGGCTACCAGCCGGCCACCCCGTGGTAACGAAAAACATGGTAAAGACTATTACTTTTTAACTGCCGACGATTTCAAAAAGAAAATTGCCAACGACGAGTTCCTGGAGTGGGAAGAAGTTTACACCGACAAATTTTATGGCACACTAAAATCGGAAGTAGAGCGAATTCGACAAGAAGGCAAAAATGTGGTTTTTGATGTGGATGTTGTGGGCGGTTGCAACATAAAAGATTATTACGGCGATGAAGCCCTTTCGGTTTTCGTACAGCCACCATCGGTTGAAACTCTTGAAAAAAGATTGAAAGCCCGATCAACCGATAGCGACGAGGTAATCAAAACCCGCGTTGAAAAAGCGAAATACGAACTATCGTTTGCCCCGCGCTTCGATAAGATAATTATTAATGATAAGTTGGAAGAAGCACTGGAAGAGGCAGAAAAAACATTGAATGAGTTTCTACATTCATAGATAGTAAGATTAAAGACACAAGACGATAGACTTGTGTACAATGCAATGCAATATAAATAATCTAAATAAATCTGAAGGGGAAAATCTGGTGATAAATGAGTTAATCAAGATTGAACACGGGATTCTATCTTAAATTCTCCCGAAATTGTAAAATTATTAATCCAAACTTTTATATAGTTTAAAAACTGAAAAATTTGACTTCGATGAGCGGCTATTCAGATAATCAGCAAAGAAAATATAAAACCGGACTGTTTTTCGGCTCATTCAACCCTATTCACATCGGGCATACAGCCATTGCCAATTACATGGTTGAGTATGGCCCGGTGCAACAAATATGGTTTGTAGTTACCCCACTCAACCCCCTGAAAAAGCGCTCGAACCTGCTCCATGATTATCAACGGCTTGAATTAGTAAACCGTGCCATTGGTAATGACCATCGTTTCCTGGCCTCCGATATTGAATTCAGGCTTCCACAACCCAATTACACCATCGACACACTGGTTTACCTGAAAGAAAAACACCCGCAACGTGACTTCTACCTTATTATGGGCGCCGACAATTACGTAACATTTAAGAAATGGAAGAACTGGGAAATACTGGCCAAGGATTTTAAATTTCTGGTGTACCCACGCCCGGGGTTCGACCACACCAGCATCGACTTTGGTGAAAATTTTGAATTTATCGATGCCCCGGTAATTGAAATTTCTTCCACCTTTATTCGAAAAGCCATTACTGAAGATAAAGATGTACGGTATTTCCTTTCGCCTGAAGTGAATCGGTATATTGATGAAATGGGTTTTTACAGGTAACACTTTGATATTTATTAAAATATTTTCATGAGCGGCGACACCGGTTCGCGATAAAACTATTGCGTAAAAGAAAAAGGACTTGTTGTCTATGCCTGAGACATTGTATTCAAAAGATGATTTGGAGAAAAAGTTAAATTACATACATAAAAATCCTGTAGCTGCAAGGTTTGTAGATCACGAAGAAGATTACCCTTACAGTAGTGCCGTTGATTATTCCGGACAAAAAGGGCTGGTAGAAATAGTTAAATTGTATTAAGCACGAGTTGCAAACTCGCGCTATAGGGGGCGAGTAAGGTTGTTGATATGAATGGTGTTGTTAACATCATGACATGCGGTTGTCTGCTCATTAAAAACGGATATGCCTGATTGTATATATCCAAACCGGAAAATTATTAACCAGCTTGCCAAACAATCCCGTAGGGATTCAATGTGGGTAGAAATC
>JAQIDF010000058.1 GCA_027858145.1 Prolixibacteraceae bacterium
GATTTAGGGGTGATTGGTGGCAAAATGAAAGCAGCTTATCTGCCCGGAAATAGTACCGTAGAATATAGGGAAGTTGATATACCGGAACCCGGACCCGGGCAAGTTCTGATTAAAACTAAATCATCGACCATTTGTGGTAGCGATATCCGCGCTATTTATCGCGAACATCTCGGGAAAGGCCCAGAGGCCTATCAGAATAAAGTGGCAGGTCACGAACCCTGCGGTCAGATTATTAAATGCGGTTCGAACATGAAACGCTTTAAAAAAGGCGACCGTGTGGTATTATATCATATTTCGGGTTGCGGGGTGTGTAATGATTGCCGTCGCGGATATATGATTTCTTGCTCAAGTCCGCATCGTGCAGCTTATGGGTGGCAGCGCGACGGAGGCATGGCTCCATACATACTTGCTGAGGAGAAAGATTGTGTTTATTTGCCCGAAGAACTTACTTACACCGACGGGGCACAGGTTGCCTGTGGCTTTGGCACTGTTTACGAAGGACTTGAAAAAATCAGTGTGTCGGGAAACGACGCTGTTTTGGTTGTTGGCCTGGGGCCTGTTGGTTTAGCAGCTTTAATGCTGGCAAAAGCATTGGGCGCAAACCATCTGGTGGGTGTCGATACTGTAAAGGAACGTTGCGATATTGCTAAAGAGCTTGGCCTGGCAGACGATGTCTTTGTAGCAGGATCTGAAACGCTTGAGAAGGTAAGGGCTACAACTTACCAGGGTAAAGGATTTGAGAAAACAGTTGATTGCTCGGGTAATACCCATGGACGCCAGTTGGCCATCAGGGCAACACGTCAGTGGGGCAAAATGGTGATGCTTGGCGAAGGCGGAACTGTTGAATTTAACCCCAGCCCCGATATCATTCATGAGCAAATTACTATTTATGGATCCTGGGTTACCAATATCTGGCGCATGGAAGAGCTTGTTGAACGCCTGGTGCGTTGGGGGATACATCCCGAAGATTTGGTAACTCATCGTTTCAGCCTGGATAAGGCAAGTGAGGCATACCAGTTAATGGACAGCGGTAAATGTGGTAAAGTTGCTGTAGTTTTCGATGAAGAAGTGAAGTAGGTTTCACCATCAAGATAAAAAAGTAGTGAAAAGTTGGCATTGGTATGTTTTACTTTTCGCTACTTTTGACTTATATCTAATGGCAAATAACCAAAATGGCAGATAAAGGAAAAATACCGGTTTATAGTCTTCATAATTTTAGCATACCTGAAAGGCAGGGGAGGCAATATCAGGTTGAGGTTTTTGATGCGAACCGACATTTTCAGGTAGAATATCCACACCGGCACGATTTTTTTGAGATTTTGTTTATTTATAAAGGCTCTGGCGTTCATGTAATCGATAACAACCGTTATCCAATAAAACCTCCTTGTGTCTTTTTTCTGTCGCCAGGCCAGGCTCATAAACTTGAGATATCATCTGATATAGAAGGGTATATCTATATTTTTACGCCCGAATTTTATCTGATTAATAAGAATAATCAAAACCGTTTGATTGAATTTCCTTTTTTCTATACCATCGAACAGGATAACCCCCCGATTTTACTTTCTGATACCGACGATGTATCTTTTTTTTACAGATTATTTAAAAAGGGGGTAACTATTGCCGACAAGCAGGACAATGTTTCCATCGAGCTTTTGCGGTCAATTATAGATACGATACTTACCTTTTGTGACAGTATTTATCCAAACCGTGAAGTTTTGAACAATAAAGGAAAAGGGCACTTACTGGTGAAACAATTTTATCAACTGGTTGAGCAAAATATCCGTAATAATTACAGTGTGGCACAATATGCCGAACTGTTAGCTGTAACACCCAACCATCTCACGCAAACCATACGTTTGCTTACCAACCGCACTTCAACTGAGATCATAAAATCGAAACAAATTCTTGAAATTAAAAGATTGTTGGTGCACAGTGATTTGTCGGTTACCGAGATTGCCCATTACATGAATTATACCGACCAAAGCTATTTTACAAAATTTTTCAAGCGCGAAACCAGGGTGACGCCATTGGCGTATCGTAGTCAATCCATGAAATAGTCCTTTGTTGTTTGTGTGGTTTTATAATGTTAAGCAATTGAATTTAAAATGGATTGGGTGTTGGTGTCTCTTTAAAAATATTTTCAATCATTGAAAATTACCTAAAATAGCTGTTTTTTTACACTCGTATCTCTAAAATATTTTGTTGTTTTGTAATGCTTAACTATTTTTTAGAAATCTATAATAAAAAACAATAAAAAAATGGCAAATTATTTCAATTCATTACCATTTCGTCTTCAGAGAGAAGAGCTTGGTAAGTGTGATTTTATGGAAATTACAGAGTTTGGTGATGGGGTAGATTACCTTAAAGGAAAAAAAGTTGTAGTTGTAGGTTGTGGTGCCCAGGGGTTAAACCAGGGACTAAACATGCGTGATAGTGGTTTGGATGTTGCATACGCTCTTCGTAAAGTTGAGATTGACGAGAAGCAGGTTTCATACCAAAATGCTGTTGATAATAACTTTGAGGTTGACACGATCGAAAATATGGTGCCAAAAGGTGACCTGGTGCTAAACCTTACGCCTGACAAATACCACACACCCGTTGTAAATCATATCATGCCCTTAATGAAAAAAGGAGCATGTATGTCATATTCACACGGTTTTAATATTGTTGAAGAAGGAATGAAAATCCGTGAAGACCTTACTGTGATTATGGTAGCTCCAAAATCACCCGGTTCAGAGGTTCGTGCTGAATACTTGCGTGGATTTGGTGTGCCTACTTTAATTGCTGTGCACCGCGAAAACGATCCTAACGGTGACGGTTTTGAGATTGCCAAAGCATATTGTGCCGGTACCGGTGGTCATAAAGCTGGTGTATTGCGCTCATCATTTGTTGCTGAGGTGAAATCTGACCTTATGGGAGAGCAGACCATTCTTTGTGGTGTGCTTCAAACCGGATCAATCCTTAGTTTTGACAAAATGATTGAAAAAGGCATTGAGCCTTCTTATGCCGCAAAATTAGTTCAGTATGGTTGGGAGACAGTTACTGAGGCACTTAAATGGGGTGGTATTACCAATATGATGGATCGTCTAAGCAATCCGGCTAAAGTTGAAGCTACAAAACTTGCTGATGAATTGAAGTCGATTATGCGCCCGTTGTTCGAAAAACACATGGATGATATTATGAGTGGTGTTTTCTCTTCAACTATGATGGAAGACTGGAAAAATGACGATAAAGACTTACTCAGGTGGCGTGCTGCAACTGGCGAAACAGGATTTGAAAAAACAAAGGCCGGCGATATGAAAATCAGCGAGCAGGAATACTTTGACAACGGAGTGTTGCTTGTTGCTTTTGTAAAAGCTGGTGTTGAGCTGGCTTACGAGTTAATGACTGAGACCGGTATTAAAGGGGCATCGGCATATTACGAGTCGTTGCATGAAACTCCGCTTATCGCAAACACAATTGCACGTAAGAAATTACACGAAATGAACCGCATTATTTCAGATACTGCCGAGTATGGATGTTACTTGTTTGATCATGCTGCACGTCCGTTATTGGCCGATTTTATGTCGAAAATTGATGTTGATGTGATCGGTAAAAACTTTAACGAGGGTAAATCAGCACATGTTGATAATAAGGAACTTATTGAAGTGAATAAGGAAATCCGTGAGCATAATGTTGAAATCGTTGGTACTAAACTGCGTGAAGCAATGGCTGCCATGAAAGCAATTGTTGAAGAATAAACAATTTATTTTTGGGTTTTTAATAATAAGAAAGGGCTGTGTCGGTTTTCGATACAGCCCTTTAATTTATTTACTGTGAATCTTTGCTTACATGTTATATGATAAGTTTGTAGCCTTTTCCGTGTACATTAATAATCTCAACAGAGGAATCTTCTTTTAAATGCTTTCGGAGTTTAGTGATGTAAACGTCCATGCTTCGGGCATTGAAATAGTTATCATCAATCCAAATGGCTTTTAAAGCGTAATTTCTTTCCAGTACTTTATTGGCGTTTGTCGCCAGTAAGCGTAATAATTCCGATTCTTTGGTGGTTAGCTTTATTTCATTACTATCAATCATCAGCAATTGCTTTCGCGAATCGAAAGTATATTTACCAATTTGAAACACCGACTGGTCATTATGCTTGTTTTCGTTCGACGTCCTTCTTAGAATGGCCTCAATTCGGAAAATGAGTTCTTCCATACTGAATGGTTTGGTCATATAGTCATCGGCGCCCAGTTTAAAACCTTCCAGTACATCTTCTTTCAGGTTTTTAGCTGTCAGAAAAATGATGGGTATGTCGGTATTAACCATACGTATATCTTTAGCCAGTGAAAAGCCATCTTTTTTTGGCATCATAATATCGAGCAGGCAAAGCTGGTATTGGTTGCGCATAAACCCGTGGTAAGCTGTTTCGCCATCAGGGTATAGGTCTGTTTCGTATCCTTTTGCAATGAGGTATTCTTTGAGCAATAAACCCAGATTTTCGTCATCTTCTGCCAGAAGTATTTTAATCTTATTATCCATTTTTTATTCTTTTATGGGAAAATAAATTTTGAATTTTGTTCCTTTATTTGGTGTACTTTCAACTTTGATTGTTCCCTTGTGTGCTTCAACTATTTTCGAAACATAGTGCAACCCTAGTCCAAATCCTTTAACATCGTGCACATTGCCGGTGGGTACCCGGTAAAAACGCTCAAATATCTGTTTTTGGTATTCGCGGGCAATACCAATCCCGTTATCCTTTATCGCCAATGCAATAAATCCTTTTTTATTATATGTGCTTACTTCAATTTCAGGATTTCCCTTACTGTATTTCACTGCATTGTCAAGCAAGTTAAACAAAACATTCGTGATATGCACCTGATCGCCGTATATATTATCGTTTGAAGCTTCTTTTTTTACAATAATATTTCCATTAACTGACTGTACACGTATTTCAAAGTTTTGAACAACTGAACTTACAATTTCGTGTAGTTCAATATTTTTGAATTTTAATTTTAACCTGCCTTCATTAAACACGGCCATTTGAAGCACTTTTTCAACCTGATGGCTTAAACGTTTGGTTTCGTCATATATAACGCCGGTTATCCGCTCAAGGGTCGATTGTGCCGGGGCAACTGTATTGTCGCGGAGCATTTGTGATGCCAGTGATATGGTTGATATGGGCGTTTTGAGCTCGTGAGTCATGTTGTTGATGAAATCATTTTTCACCATTGAAAGTTTCTTTTGACGCAAAATGATGATGATGGTATAGGTGAAAATACCAATGATAAGAAGAACCAGTATGGCAGTTGGAACAACCATAATGCCGGTTTCTTTCAGAAATTTCTTTTGTTCGTGCGGAAAATAAACTTTCAGGTAATTGGGCTTGGGCGAACCAATATCGTTGGTATAAAGTAACACCTGATGCTCTTTTTTTCGGTTGTCTTTGTAGTTATCCGATTGGAGTATGGTTTTTTCTTTACCCATGTTGTAAGATTTTACAACGTATTCGTAATTAAGGTCTATGCCGCTACTTGAAAATTCATTTTTTAAGGATTCGATTAGTACTTCTTTTTTAATACGTTCTTCAATTGGACGATTAGCTAATTCTAACTGATACTGAATGTTACGAGTGAAAACATTTCTGTCTTCAAAACTTTTGTAAAAGCGTTCTCGTTCCCACTGGTTTAGTTCGGCCAGGGCATCAAAAGCCCGTGGGGATTGTGCTGGGGTGTTAATAATAGTATCGTGTTTTTGTACCGAAGCTTCAGCTTTGATGTTTCCCTGTTCGTCCTGCTCCATGTTTATGGAGAAATTTATTTGTTTGTGGCTGATAATTCCACCTCTGCCAGGTGCGGCTGTTTGAAACCCCAGTTGTTCAAGTGCCCTTTTTTGTTCTGAAAGTATAAATTGACGGGTCTCTTCCTCCTCTAGTTTTGTTGATACTTGTATCAGGCATCGCTTTACGAGCTGGTCAAATTGTTCTTCCTTTATTTGTGCAGCTTTGTTGATGATGTTCATTTGCACAAAAATCAGTAAAGTAAGAACAACCGACATTACAATAATCAATATGTATATCATTCTCTTGCCCATAGAAAACAAAGATATAATAATGAATTTCGTTTCTTATTTACTTAACATTATTTAACCGGCAGTAAAGGTTTTTTAATCGCATTGTATTTTTTGTGTCATTGTCTCAGGTCTAAAATCTAACGATCTATTGATTTTAGAAGCCTCTTTTATTAAATATCATGTATCCCATATTTACTGAAAAAAACCATTTCTGGCCGGGTTTATCGTAGTAATTTATTTCAGCACTTAATGGTCCTAAGCGGGTTTGCATAACAAGGCCTGTCATTCCCATAAAATGAAATTCAGGAAATATTTCATCTGAAAACTTTGCGGTTTTATCTTCGTTAATAATTTCGAAGCTTTGTATGGGAAAAAAACTATATGCCTCGACCCTAAAATGAAGGCTCTGTGATATATTGTAAATAAATTTACTGCCGGCACCGAAAAACTGATTAGCACGGAATTGTTCCAGATATAGCGATTTGCTGTTGGGGGAGGGGTTAAATACCGGGGCATTCAACGCCGACGATGTATAATTACTGAATAATGTATTGTTGTTAATTGTTGCCTGAGCCAAAACCCCAACGGTAAATAAATCATTTAACTGGAAATACTGATCATAGAAAGCATTGATCTGGAAATAGTTATGTCTGCTTGATATTTCTTCGTTGACAGGAGCTGTTGTTCCGGGTTTAAATTCTTCTTTTCCTGTAATATATTTTAGTGAGAATAATTTTCGTCCGCCCGATGTTGGATATTGTTTGTAATCGTAATTCTTTTTGTCAACGCTTAGCTGGGCTGAATATGCGTTAAAGATCGTTTCGTCTGCTTTATCTTCGAAGTTAAACAAGTTTAACTGGTTGTATTGGTCATTTGATCTTGACCAGCTAATACCAAAATCAACAATGCCGTTTTTGCTGAATGGTGTACCAATCTGAACGAGGGCATTTTGTTCGGTTTGGTTGATGTTTGATGCTTTTATGTCGGTAAAAATAAGCTCGGTACTTGTGGCTGAATAATCCCACAGGTTCAGGGTATAGTACCCCGAAACATAAAAGGGGTTGCGGGTGGGTGAGTCAATACGGCCCCCGGTTTGAAATGAATTATAAAACCTGCCGAAAAACAAGTTGGAAGATAAGTTAAAGGCGCTGTTCTTAAATAATTTATAGTTGCCTTCAATGAACCCAAAAGTGTTTGCGCGTGTCGATAAGTGCCCGCCAAATTCAACGTCAATAGGTTTGCTGGGTTCAACTTTCAGGTGTAAATCGAAATAACCGGTTTGCCGGTTATAATATGCTAATGGTTGTATCGATTTTATTTGTTCATCGGCTACAAGTTTGTAGTATGATTCCCGCAACTCTTCAAGATTAATCACTCTCTCGTTGTATTTAATCGATTGAATTATGTAGCGTCGTTGTGCATTGTCCTTTACGCCTTCAACCTGGATGTTGTTAAATAAAAATTCTGGTTTTTTATTATTGAATTCGCGGCGTCTCTCTTGTACTTCTTCTTTGGGTACTCTGCGCGTGATAACGCTTTCAATGGTGTCGATGGCTCCCAGCCCTGTTTCAATGCCTTTACTATTAATGTAATTTGCTTTCGGGAAATCGAGCAAGCCAACTTCGTTGAGCTTTGTTTCAAGCGTAAGGCCAAGCGAATCAGGTATTTCGTAATTGGTTTCTTGTGTTACCATCGTTTCTATTTGACTGAAAATATCATCGGGGTCGGGTTTTCCGCCCATGTTGGTAACTTTATGGCCAATAATTATATCGGGGTTAAAATCTTTGTGCATTACATCCCATGGGAAATTGTTTACAATTCCACCGTCAAACAGCAGAGCCCCGTCTTTTTCTATCGGCTTGTAAATTAAGGGGAAGGTCATAGAGGCCCTGATAGCGATACCTAAGTCACCACTATCATGGATAACAGCTTTGTTTTGATATATGTCGGTTGAGACACACCGGAAGGGTACAAAAAGTTGATTGAAATCGCGGTTGCAAACGGCTGATGTCTGGGCTGTAAGTTGCATAAATGCATAATCCATTTGTCGTTCGGGAACTAAATTTGTTGGTAAAAGTAATTTCAGGCCATCTTCTTTCTGCGAGATATCAAGCGAGAGCATGTCAGGGTTTTCATCTTTCTTTTTAAAGTAATACAAGTCGTCCTTGTCCATTTTCCCGGTCGACCAAAGCATAAATTCATCTGAATTGAACAGCTCAATCATATCTTCGGGCGACATGCCCGATGCATAAAGTCCTGCTACTATGGCGCCAATTGATGTGCCTGCCACATAGTCAATGGGGATATTGTGATCTTCCAGTACTTTAATCACACCAATGTGGGCAATGCCTTTGGCACCTCCCCCGCTTAATACCAGTCCAACTTTTTGGCCGTTGGCCTGAAATGCTATTAGAAGAATAAATATGCTCAATAGAATCTTATTCATTATAGTTATTGTTCAATTTTTTGATTTAACGATTGAAAACCTTCACCCAAAATTTCGCTGGTGTCCATCACTGTGATGAAAGCATTCGGGTCGATAGAGTGTATATAATGTTCAAGGATAACGATCTCCCTGCGGCTAACAACGGTGTAAATAATTTGTTTATCGTCATCGGTGTACATGCCTTTGCCGGTTATGTATGTCCCGCCACGTTCGAGGTCGTTCAGGATTTTCTCTTTAATTTTTTCATGTTTATCCGATATGATGAATAGAGCTTTGTGATAGTTGCTTCCTTCAAGTGTGTAATCAATTGCTTTTCCTGTAATGTATATAACCAGCCATGAATATAGCGGGATGGTCCAGTCCTGAAAGGCAATTAAACCAGACAATACAATTATTGAATCGACATATATTAACAGCTGACCAAGTTGCAAGTTAGTTTTTTTTGCAAATATCATGGCAATTATATCCGAACCACCCGATGTTGCCCTTGATTTAAAAATTAGCCCAAGCCCAACACCTATCAGTACGCCTCCAAAAATACATGACAGCAGAACATCGTCAACCAACGGGAGGTTTGCATCAGGCCTGAAGTAAGTAATTGTATCCATGAAAACAGATGTTATTACAAAGCCCATGATGGTTTTTATACCGAAGCGTGGTCCCAGTATTTTTATTCCGGCATAAGTTAAGGGGATGTTCAGTATGAGCCCCATTAATCCGATGGGAATGCCTTCTGGCCAAAAGGGAAGCATGTCGGTTGTGAGATGGTGTATCACAATGGCAATGCCATAAACACCACCGGGAACAATTTTATGTGGGGTTATAAAATACACAAAACCTACAGCTAAAATTAATGCACCCAATATGATGAGCGAATAATCTTTTATCCCCCTTTTTGAGAAAATTTTTTCTTTAGATAGAAATGCCATTTTAAAATCGTATAATTCAATTTTATGGCTCTAATTTAACGTTAAATAGATTAAATATAAAGGATATTTGATAGATATTTTAAACATCTAAAAATGCAGATAAGTGCATCTGTTAATTTAATTTGAAGGTTCGAATAATATCACAAAATAGTTGAAAATGTGTTTTGTGGCCTACAATTCTGTTGTATATTTGCCGACTGTTAAAAAAAAGAAATAAACCGTTACTTTATGAAACCAATCAATTTTGTAACCCCCGAAGAAGCTGTTAAAGTTATTAAAACCGGTGACCGTGTTCATTTAAGCGGAGTAGCCGTAACACCCCACGCATTAATTAAGCCAATGGTGGAGCGTGGACGCAGGGGAGAGATTAAAGATGTGACGATTCAGCATATCCATATCGAGGGGCAAGTTGATTTTGCCAATCCTGAATTTGAAGGCATTTTCAATTCCGAGCAATTTTTTGTAGCCGGTAACATGCGTAAGCAAACGCAGGCGGGTTATGCCGATTATATTCCTGTGTTTTTAAGTGAAACACAAAAACTAATCAGGGAAGGATACCTTAATGTAAATGTGGCAATGATCATGTGCTCGGTACCTGACAAACACGGTTTTGTTTCACTGGGAACTTCTGTTGATTCAACCCTGGCAGCAGTACAAAACGCAGATGTTGTGATTGCTGCTGTTAACCCAAATGTGCCACGTGCATGGGGCGACGCAATGATACAAACTGATGATATTGACTTTTTTGTCGAAGATGATTCACCGTTGTATGCTCATGACATGGGAGCGGTATCGGATATAGAAATTCAGATTGGGAAAAATGTAGCCAACTTGGTTGATGACGGTGCTTGTTTGCAAATGGGTATTGGTGGTATCCCGAATGCTGTATTGGCTCAGTTGGGCAATCATAAAGATTTAGGGGTTCATACCGAAATGTTTGCTGATGGTATTTTACCACTTGTTGAAAAAGGCGTTGTGAATGGTCGCAGAAAAGCTACTGACAAAGGTAAAATGGTTGCGTCATTCCTGATGGGGTCTAATGAGTTGTACGAATTTATTGATGACAACCCAATGGTTGCCATGATGGATGTAGCACATACCAATAATGTGCACATTATTCGTAAAAACGACAAAGTAACGGCAATTAACTCTGCGCTGGCTATTGATATTACCGGTCAGGTTTGTGCCGATTCAATTGGTATAAAACATTATTCAGGCGTAGGCGGACAAATTGATTTTATTCGTGGTGCCGGACATTCTAAAGGAGGAAAACCCATCATTGCTTTGCCATCGGTTACCGGAAAAGGTATATCAAAAATATGCCCTACCTTAATTGAAGGTTCAGGAGTAGTTAGTACCCGTGCCAATATGCATTGGATCGTTACTGAGTACGGTGCCGTTAACCTTTATGGGAAAACATTGCAACAACGTGCACGTTTATTAACATCTATAGCACATCCCGACCACAGAGAGTCATTAGAAAAAGCCGCATTCGAAAGATTTGGTTCTCATTACAGATTTGTTACATCGTAAGTTGAAAATATACATTTTACAGGCAGGGTAACTCCCTGCCTTTTTTGGTTTAAAGCTGTTAAATTTCAGGTGATAATATATTAAAAAATGTACATTTGCTAACATTTATAATTACCAAATAAAATATACAATTTATTATGAATATTTCACATATCGAACACATTGGTATAGCTGTTCGCGACCTTGATGAAGCTATTGCTTATTATAAGGATAAGCTGGGGTTGGAATGTTATGCCGTTGAAGAAGTAGCCGAACAGAAAGTGAAAACAGCTTTCTTTAAGGTTGGTGACACGAAAATTGAATTATTGGAATCGACAGATCCGGAAGGACCAATCGGAAAATTTGTTGAGAAAAAAGGACCTGGTGTTCATCATCTCGCGTTCGCAGTTGATAATGTTGATAAAGCACTCAGTGAAGCTGAAAGCAATGGCGTTCAGCTTATCGATAAGCAAAAGCGTAAAGGTGCCGAGGGCTTAAGTATCGGCTTCCTGCACCCTAAATCAACCTTAGGGGTGTTAACTGAATTTTGTGGCGAAGAATAAATAAACCTTACCAGTTACAATAATAAATAATGGACAATAAAAGTAAAATAAAAAAGTTGATTGACCTTCGCAATGAAGCTAAGCTTGGTGGTGGTCAAAAAAGAATCGACAAACAACACGAGCAGGGCAAACTAACAGCCCGCGAACGTATCGAAACCTTGTTAGACGATGGTAGTTTTGAAGAGTTAGACATGTTTGTTACACACCGTTGTAGTAATTTTGGTTTAGAAAAGACCAAATATAAAGGTGATGGTGTTGTAACCGGTCATGGTACCATCGACGGACGTATTGTTTATGTGTTTGCACAAGACTTTACCGTTTGGGGTGGCTCATTGTCGGAAACAATGGCCGAGAAAATTTGTAAAATAATGGACATGGCCATGAAAGTTGGGGCTCCGGTTATTGGAGTAAACGACTCGGGTGGTGCCCGTATCCAGGAAGGTGTTAACTCGTTGTCGGGTTATGCCGAAATTTTTGAGCGCAACATTTTAGCATCCGGAGTTATCCCGCAAATTTCAGCCATTTTCGGTCCTTGTGCCGGAGGTGCTGTTTATTCTCCTGCGCTGACTGACTTTATAATGATGGCCGAAAACACATCTTATATGTTTGTTACAGGTCCGAAGGTAGTTAAAACAGTAACCGGCGAAGATATTTCGGTTAAAGACCTTGGTGGAGCTGATGTTCATGCCTCAAAGTCAGGTGTTTCTCATTTTAAGGTTGAAAATGAAGAAGAAGGAATTCTTCTCATTCGTAAATTGTTAAGTTATTTACCTCAGAATAACCTTGAAGAGCCACCATTGGTTGAAACTAATGATCCGATTGATCGTATGGAAGATGCCTTGAACGAGATGGTTCCTGATAATCCAAACCTACCGTATGATGTAAAAGATGTAATTCATTCAATTGTTGACGATGGTGAATTCCTTGAAGTACATCGTAATTATGCTCGCAATATTGTCGTAGGTTTCAGTCGTTTCGATGGTCAAAGTGTTGGTGTAATCGCTAACCAGCCAAATTTTCTTGCTGGTGTGCTCGATTGTAATGCCTCACGTAAAGCAGCGCGTTTTGTGCGTTTCTGCGATGCATTTAATATTCCTGTTCTTACCCTGGTAGATGTGCCCGGATTCTTGCCTGGTTCAGGACAAGAGTATGCAGGTATAATCAACGAAGGTGCAAAACTGATGTTTGCTTATGGCGAGGCTACCGTACCTAAAGTAACGGTAACACTCCGCAAATCTTATGGTGGTGCACACGATGTAATGAGTTGTAAACAACTTCGTGGCGATTTCAATTATGCATGGCCAAATGCACAAATTGCTGTAATGGGCGCTAAAGGTGCAATCGAAGTTCTTGAAGGACGTAATATTGCAAAGATTGATGATGAAGCCGAGAAACTCGAATACATCCTTAAGAAAACTGATGAGTATGAAGAGGCATTTGCCAATCCGTACCAGGCAGCTTCTTATGGTTATATCGACGATGTAATTGAACCGCGTAATACACGTTTCCGCATAATAAGAGCCTTGCAGAGCTTGCAAACCAAGCGGTTAACAAATCCGATGAAGAAACACAGTAATATTCCATTATAGAACTTATCACTATGACATTATTAGAAGTTACAAGTCAAACATGGACCATTACTTTAATAGGCTGGAGTATCGTTTTTACTGCTTTGGTGTTGTTGATTTTTGTGTTTACAAATGTGCCACGATTCTTAAAAATAAAGTTCACCGGAAATAGAAAAAAAACCGGAAAGGCAGCATCTGTAACTAAGTCAGAAGCATCAGGCAGTGAATACATCAGTGGTGGCGATACGGCTGCAATTGCAATGGCCATTCATTTATTTTTCGAAGAACAACATGACGAAGAGAGTAACGTAATTACCATTAAGCGTATTCAGCGTCGTTATTCCCCATGGAGTTCAAAAATTTACGGAATGAGAAATTTTCCTAATTAATTTATAAAATGAAGAAGTATAAATTTACCATACAAGGCAACGAATACGATGTCAGAATTAAAGATTTTGAAGACAAAGTTGCCCAGATAGAAGTGAACGGAACCGAATACGAAGTAGAAATTCACCACGAAGTTAAACAATCGAAAACTCCACGCTTAGTGCGTAAACCCGTTGCGCAAAAGCCGGGTGAAGGCGAAATTGCGAAATCACAAGGGGGTGGTACCATTAAGGTTGAAGCCCCACTACCCGGTAGCATCTTCAAAATGTTGGTTAAAGAGGGCGATACCATTAAAAAAGGCGATACGCTTTTGGTAATGGAAGCCATGAAGATGGAAAATAATGTGTTGGCCGAGAAAGACGGAGTAGTTAGTTCAATTAAAGTTAAAGAGGGCGACGCCGTGCTTCAGGGCGATCTCCTCATTGAAATGTAACAGTATGGAAAACAAGTATAGAAAAAGTATAGTAGCGCTGGCCGCTGTTGTCATTTTGCTTACGCTCCAGGCTGTTTTTGGATGGGTAGATGCATGGGCTGCAGTAGCACCCGGGGCTGATGCCGCAGCATCGCAAGGTGCGCAAGGCGGAGCGCTTGAAGGGTTAAGAACGTTTTGGAATTTTACCGGATTTGCAAATTTTGAATTTTCAAACCTGATAATGATTATGGTTGGGTTGTTTTTTATATTCCTTGCCATAAAATACGACTATGAACCGCTATTGCTGATACCAATCGGTACGGGTATCCTTTTAGGAAATATTCCTTTTGTTGAAGGATATCAAGTTGGCATTTACGAAAAGGGGTCTGTTATGAACTACCTTTATTTCGGGGTGAAGCAGGGGATATACCCGCCGCTCATATTCCTCGGTATTGGAGCCATGACCGACTTCTCATCGCTCATTTCAAACCCTAAGTTGATGTTGCTTGGAGCAGCTGCACAGATAGGTATTTTTGCCACTTTTCTTGGTGCTACGGCTTTAGGGTTTGCTCCTAACGAAGCGGGTGCAATTGGTATTATTGGTGGCGCTGATGGTCCAACTGCAATTTTCTTGTCGGCAAAACTGGCTCCGCACCTTATGGGGGCAATTGCTATTGCAGCATACTCTTATATGGCACTGGTGCCTGTTATTCAGCCGCCTATTATCAGAATGATTGTTCCTAAGAAGGAGCGTAAAATCAGGATGAAACCACCTCGCGCTGTTTCAAAAGTAGAGAAAATTTTGTTCCCGATTATCGGGCTGCTATTAACGCTCTTTATTGCGCCTACGGCACTGCCACTACTGGGTATGTTGTTCTTTGGAAATATTTTAAAGGAATCGGGTGTGACAGAGCGTCTGGCTGATACTGCACGTAATTCACTTATTAACATTATCACCATCTTACTTGGTGTTACCGTGGGTGCTTCAACACAGGCAAATGTTTTCCTGACTGTTGACTCTCTGAAAATTTTCGGATTAGGTGCATTGTCGTTTATGGTGGCTACCGCCGGAGGTTTGATTTTTGCCCGCATCATGAATTTATTCCTGAAGGGAAATAATAAGATTAACCCAATGATCGGAGCTGCCGGTGTATCGGCTGTGCCCGATAGTGCAAGGGTTGTGCAGCAGGAAGGTATTAAATACGATACCAGTAACCACTTGCTGATGCATGCCATGGCACCGAACGTTTCGGGTGTGATTGGTTCGGCTGTTGGTGCAGGTATTTTATTAAGCTTCTTGCTTCAATAAAAGAAGAATTGATATTATTAAATAAAAACGGGCAGTGGTTGAATCTACTGCCCGTTTTTTATTCAATAGTTCGTTAATATTTTTTAAGTTATTGACAATGAGTTGTTTGTGTTTCGATGTTGTATTTATTTAAAATGCTGATAATTAGTATATTCCGAACAAGTCTATTGTCTCATGTCTATAATCTAACGATCTATTGTTATTACTTCCTTTTCTTATTCTTTGGCAAAGACTTTTCTCCTGTCAATCCCATTTGTTGAAGCTCTTTATTTACCTGGTTCCTGTATTCGGGTTTATACCAGAAAAAGAATTTGCGTTGTTCAAGCTTCTCTTGTTTAGTTTTGGCTGTATAAACCGGTTCCAGTGTGTAGGGGTGAACACCTGAATAATAGATTACCGTGGCAACTGTCATGGGAGTAGGGGTGAAATCCTGCACTTGTTCCAATTTAAAATCCATTACTTTGGTCTCGAGCATCAGTTTGGCCATGTCCATTTTGTGGCTTCCCGGATGACTTGAAATGAAGTAGGGGATGAGTTGCTGTTTGAGCCCCGCATTTTTATTCTCTTCAATGAAAAACTTGTACAGCTTCTTGAAAAGTCCAAATGAGGGCTTCCTCATTATCTTCAATACGTTGTCGCTGGTATGTTCGGGCGCTACTTTTAACCGTCCCGACACATGATTGTGGATTACTTTCCGCATATATTCAAGGTTTTCGGGAATATCCTGCCCTTCTGAAAAGATGAGATCGTAGCGGATACCACTTCCGATAAATGCTTTTTTTATTTGCGGATGATTATTTGCAATGTCGTATAATTTGGTGAGCGATAAGTGCGAGGTGTTTAGGTTTCTGCAAATATTGGGGTCGATGCATGATGGCCGTTTACACTTTTTGCAAATTTCCAAATTCTTACCCTGCATTTTGTACATGTTGGCCGAGGGGCCGCCAATATCGCTGATGAAACCTTTGAAATCGGGCATTTGCACAATCTTGTCCAGCTCTTTTTTTATCGATTTTTCCGAACGGCTTGAGATAAATTTACCCTGATGGGCTGAGATAGTGCAGAACGAGCATCCTCCAAAACAACCCCTGTGGGCACTTACCGAGTGCCTGATCATCTCGTAGGCCGGAATACGTTTGTTTTTATAACGGGGGTGTGGCAGGCGCGTGTAAGGAAGATTGTAAACTTTATCGAGCTCTTTCTCGTCCATGGGCGGGTTTTGTGGATTGACAACCAGCCATTTGTCGTAAACTTTTTGTATAAGCCCTGAGCCAATCCAGCGATTCGATTCTTCTTCTACATGCTTAAAGTTTTTGGCATACTTAATCTTGTCTTCAAGGCATTCGGTATGACTAAAAAGTGTTATGGTTGTGGTTGAATCTTTTTGTTTTTCCGGCTCTTCTGTTTGCAGTCTGGCTGTTTGTGGTACATCCTTTATTTCGTATATTTTTTTGCCGCTTCTGATCTGCTGTATCACATCGGACAAAGGTTTTTCGCCCATGCCGTAAATAAGCAAATCGGCTTTCGTGTCGTGTAATATCGAAGGTTTTAGTTGGTCACTCCAGTAGTCGTAGTGCGTAACTCGTCGCAGCGAAGCTTCAATGCCACCAATAACCACCGGCACATCAGGATAAAGATTTTTGAGGATATTACTGTAAACGATTGTGGCATAATCGGGACGCATGTCAGGGCGTCCGTCAGGCGTGTAGGCATCGTTCGAACGTAGTCGCTTGTTGGCAGTGTAATGGTTCACCATGCTGTCCATGCATCCGGCAGTGACTGCAAAGAACAAATTGGGCTTTCCCAGTTTTTTGAAGTCGCGCAAATCGTCGCGCCAGTTGGGTTGTGGTACGATGACTACTCTCAGTCCTTCAGCTTCCAGTACACGTCCGATTACAGCCGAGCCAAACGACGGATGATCGACATACGCGTCTCCGCTAAAAAGGATCACGTCGATGCTGTCCCATCCGCGGGCTTTCACCTCTTTGGCCGAAATAGGCAGCCAATCTGATATGTGGAATTTATGGTTGTTTTCCAATTCTTTTTGATGCAAAGATAATGAAAACAAAAAGACTGCCTTTTTGGGGCAGTCCTTTATCGCGTTGTGTGTAGAAACTATGTATTATGGATTAGTATAAAGTTACTTTTCGAAAATTGTTCCCTGTGAGTGTACATTAGTTACAGCACGTCCCGATGGGTCGGCATTATTTTGAAAAGCTTCATCCCATGCTAAAGCTTCGGCAGTACTGCATGCAATGGATGGTACCGATGGTGCACAGGCAGCGGCCTGGTCGCTTGGAAAATGTTCGCTGAATATTTGACGATACATGTATTCCTCTTTCGAGCGTGGTGTGTTTACCGGGAAGCGATATTTTGCATTTTCCATCATATCGTTGCTTACCTGTTCGCCTGCAATTTTTTTGAGGGTGTCTATCCATCCATAGCCAACACCGTCTGAAAATTGTTCTTTCTGTCTCCAGGCCACGCTTTCGGGCAAAATATCTTCGAAGGCTTTACGTACCACCCATTTCTCAATTTTTCCGTCCGATGCCATTTTGTCTTTTGGGTTGATGCGCATGGCAATGTCTAAAAATTCCTTGTCGAGAAATGGCACACGGCCTTCTACACCCCATGCAGCAAGCGATTTATTGGCACGCAGGCAATCGTATTTGTTTAGTTTACTCACCTTTCGGAGTGATTCTTTATGGAATTCTTCAGCATTTGGAGCTTTGTGGAAATAAAGGTAACCCCCGAACATTTCGTCGGCACCTTCGCCTGTCAGTACCATTTTTATGCCCATCGATTTTATTACACGCGCAATCATGTACATTGGTGTAGAAGCTCGCACGGTAGTAACATCGAATGTTTCGATATGGTAAATCACATCTTTTATGGCATCAAGCCCTTCCTGAATGGTATAATGAATTTCATGGTGCACTGTACCAATTTCATCAGCTACAATACGGGCTGCTGCCAGGTCAGGCGAACCTTCAAGACCTATAACAAACGAGTGGAGCTGTGGCCACCATGCATCTTTCTTGTCACCTTCTTCAATACGTTTTGATGAAAATCTTTTTGCCAGGGCTGAGGTGATTGATGAATCGAGTCCGCCTGAAAGAAGTACTCCATAAGGAACATCACTCATTAACTGGCGGTGTACAGCATCTTCAAGTCCTTTTTTTAGTTCTGCAATACTGGTTTTGTTATCTTTTATGTTCTCGTAATCCATCCAGTCGCGGGTCCACCAGCATTTTATCTCACCATCCTTACTGTAAAGATAGCTTGCCGGGGGAAACTCTTCAATTTTCGTACAATAGCCTTCCAGCGATTTGAGTTCAGAACCTACATAGAAATTGCCATACTTATCCCATCCCATGTAAAGCGGGATGATACCAATGTGGTCGCGGCCGATTAAGTAAGCATCTTCTTCTTCGTCGTACAGGCAGAAGGCAAAAATACCATTGAGGTCATCCATGAAGTTTTCTTTCTTTTGCTTGTATAAAGCCAGAATAACTTCGCAGTCCGATTCAGTTTGGTACTCGTAAATGTCAGATGTGGTTTCTCTTATTTCACGGTGGTTGTAAATCTCACCGTTTACTCCCAGTATACACTTTTTGTCTTTACTGTACAAAGGTTGTCCGCCCGATGCCGGGTCAACAATTGATAGCCGCTCATGAGCGATTAAGGCTTTTTCACCACAGTAAATCCCCGACCAGTCGGGACCGCGGTGCCTGAGTTTTTTCGACTGTTCCAATACTTGTTGTCGCAGGCTTTTAGCCTCTACCTTTAAATCAAAAACACCAACAATTCCACACATATTTCTATATTTTTTATGATTATCCTATTAAATGTCTCTAAATATGTTACAATAATAGTCAAAAAGACAAATAAAACAAGTAATATATTTCAAAATAACACAAAAACTCTTAAAATATTAACTTTTGGGTACTACTGCACTTTTAGTGGGAAAGAAAAGATATAAAGTGGTTTTTATCTAACTGGATTGGAAAAGATTGATGGAGATTGAATGGATTGAATGGATTGATTTTATTCTAAGTATACAAAAGTCAATCTATTTCAATCTGCCTTAGGCAATCAATCTTTTCAATCTTTGTAAATTAACCGTATGTAACATTAAGTATTTTTATCCACTGAATTGGTAGTAGAACCTTTTATTTTTCCCCACCACCTAACAAATATTAATTCACTGCCATCACTCACTTTTATATTTTTCTCGCCAATGATTAGTGCTATTGGTTTGAGCTCCTCAAACTCTTCGCAAATAACTTTCAGCATGGCGGCAAAAGGTAAAAACAGAACCATCCCGGCCAATCCCCAAACGGCAGCACCAATAAACAAACTCAGGATGGCCGTTAAAGCATTGATTTTTAAACTACCCCCCACAATGCGAGGCGTTAGAAAATTATCAGTAACCAATTGAACAGCCCAAAATAAAATGGCAACTGCAACTGCCATCCAAACAGAATCATAAGAAACAAAAGTATATATTACAGGAATGATAGCTCCCATTGTAGTCCCAATGTATGGTATAATGGCAAGGGCAGCTCCTAAAAATCCGAAAAGGAATGGATTGTCGATGCCAATAATCAACAAGCCAAGGCTATTGGCTAATCCTAC
>JAQIDF010000073.1 GCA_027858145.1 Prolixibacteraceae bacterium
GAACTAAATATCCGTCCTCTTCCAAAACAATTTTGATGAATTCGCCTGTTGAATAACTATCATCAACAACCAATATTTTCCCTTTTGCTTTCATTTGTTTTGCTTATACAATTACCGCAGCTAACTCAAAAAAAATCCCCCTTTAGGCTCAGAAACTGTTTAAGTTTTATCCTTCGGGATGTTTTTTTGTATTGAGCCCTTACACTTCTTCAAAATATCCTCATATAGCGGTGCTATTATCGTCAATTTTGAATCGTTTAAGAACTCAATACATTAAAAACATCTTCCAAAAACAAAATTTAAACAGAGTTTCTAAAACGAAGTCTCTTTCAAAATAGATCGTTAGATTTTAGACATAAGACAATAGACTTTTGTAAAAATGACAGCACATATTGCTTGTTTCGGAAATTAATGACAGTCTTTTGTTTGTTATTCAGACAAAAATGTCTTGTTTTCAAAGTGGCACAAAGCTTGAAAAACAGATAAAAAAAAACAAAAAACATTGAAAATGTAAATGCAAAATATGAAAACGGGATTTTAAAAGTAGCACTTCCAAAATTGAAAAAAAAACTTAAGAATAAAGGACTTGAAATTGCGGTTCAATAATAATATTTTGAACTGATAAGTAAAGGCTTTCATAATGGAAGCCTTTTTTTATGATTTATTTTTCAAATTTTTTGAGTATTATTTTTTAATGTCTACTTTCGTAGTTTACAATATTTAATGAGTTATATTGTTGAATGAAGATATCTATTCAAATATCAATGTATGGAACCGAAAGACAAACTGCACTCAGAATCTCAGGAAGAGATTAAAAATTCAGAAGTTCAAGCTGAAAATACTGATGTGAATGAACCTAAGGAAGCTGTAAATGAAACTGAAACAGCCGAAGAAACAAATGAAACCGATGCCGTTAGCGTAGCGGAAAAAGTTGAAAAAGAGGAGGTAGTGCCTGAAGAAAGTAAATCAACCGAAGAAGCTGATGTGTCAGCTTCATCTGAAAATGAAGCCTCATCGAATGCTGATGAAGAAAAGGCAGTAGATGAAGCTGAAGAGGAAACAACAGGTGAGGGTGATGAGAAACCTGAAGATGAGGTGGACAAGAAATCAGCCGATGATGTTGAAGAAAAAACTGAAGCTGAAGAGAAAACAACAGATGAGGTTGAAGAGAAGCCTGTAGGTGAAGTTGAAGAGAACCCTGCAGATACTGAAACAGAGTCTGAAGTTGCAGAAGAAGCCCCGGTAGATGAAAAGCCGGCGCAAAAAGCCGAAAAGTCTGAAGACACTTCAAAAGGTGAAGTTGACTATTCTACACTTTCAGAGGTTGAGTTGGTTAACTTGTTCAGAGACTTGTTGGAAAATCATGATTTTATGAAAATTCACCATAAGGTGGATCTTATTAAATCGAATTTTTACAAAAAGCACAAAGCTAATCTGCAGGCTCAGAAAAAGGAGTTTATTGACAACGGCGGTTTTGAAGAAGAGTTTAAACCCGAACCTGATCCGTATGAAAAGGATCTGAAAGAGTTGATGTCGTTGTACCGTCAAAAAAAGGGTCAGCACAACAAACAGCTCGAAGCCGAAAAAGATGAAAATCTCAAGAGAAAATATGAAATCATAGAGGAGATAAAAAACCTCGTGAACAGGGAAGAGTCAATTAACAAGACCTTTCAGGAATTTAAGTCATTACAACAACAATGGCACGATGTTGGGCAAGTACCGCAGGCTGCTATGAAAGACATGTGGGAAAATTACCACCACCATGTTGAGAATTTCTATGATTATATTAAGATTAACAGGGAGTTGCGCGATCTCGACCTGAAGAAAAACATGGAAGAAAAAATACGTCTGTGCGAACGGGCAGAGGCATTGTTGCTAGAACCTTCCGTGATTAAAGCATTTAACTTGCTACAAAAATTGCATGACTCATGGCGCGAAATTGGCCCTGTTCCACGAGAAAAGAAAGACGAAATTTGGGAGCGTTTTAAAGATGCAACTACAAAAATTAACAAGAAGCATCAGGAATATTTTGAAAGCCGGAAAAAGGAGCAGAGAAAGAACTTAGAGGCAAAAACAGTACTTTGTGAAAAAGTTGAGGAAATACTGCCTTCTGAAATAGAAAATCATAAACAATGGGAGGCTAAATCGAAAGAAGTTATTGAGCTGCAAAAATTGTGGCGTACCATTGGTTTTGCACCCAAAAAGAGTAACAACAGCATATATGAACGTTTTCGTACAGCTTGCGATACTTTCTTCGACAATAAGCGTGAGTTTTATGCAAAGCATAAAGAAATTCAGCAGAATAACCTTCAGCTTAAAATCGACCTGTGTGCAATGGCTGAGTCAATGAAAGAAAGCGAAGACTGGAAAAAGACGACCAATGAATATATCGAGATCCAGAAAAAGTGGAAAGAAATAGGGCCTGTGCCACGTAAGCATTCCGATGCTGTTTGGAAACGTTTTCGTGCCGCATGCGATTATTTCTTTAACAGTAAGAAAGAATTTTTCAGCACAATTGATGAAACCCAGGTTGAAAACCTTAAGCAGAAGAATGACCTTATTGAGAAAATAAATGCATTTAAACCAACAACTGACGAAGAAGCTGACTTCGAAAAACTACGCGAATTTCAGCGTAGTTGGTCTGAAATTGGTTTTGTGCCGATTGAGAATAAAAATGAACTACAAAAGCGTTTTCGTGATGCTGTAAACGAACAGTTCGATAAACTGAAGGTTGATGACCAGGAGAAAAACTTACTGAAATTTAAAAGTAAGGTTACTGATTGGAAAACATCGAACCGGAGCCATGGTAAAGTATATGCTGAAAGGGATAAACATGCTAACAAAATGAAGCATCTTGAAAATGATTTGATAACATTGAAAAACAATATCGGATTTTTCTCTAATTCGAAAAATGCTGAAGGACTCATTAAAGATGTAAAGCGCAAGATTGAAAATGCTGAAGAACAAATTGAATATTTGAAAGAGAAAATCCGGATCATCGATCAGGTTGACGATGAGGAGGATAAATAAAATAATACAATTCTGGGGTGCTCATTACCGGGGCACCCTTTTTTAATGCTTTTTTGTAACACATGATGGTGCGTTTTTTAAGTCAAAAATAAATTTTGACAATTGATTGTATGTTGGTTTTACAATCATTCAATTTATCTTTATCTTTGGCGTTTATTTTATAAACCTTTAAAATCGAACAGTTTGTCAACTAAGTATATATTTGTAACAGGTGGAGTAACCTCATCACTGGGGAAGGGTATTTTAATCGCTTCGCTGGCTAAGTTGTTGCAGGCCAGGGGTTATTCTGTTACCATTCAAAAATTGGATCCTTACATCAATGTTGATCCCGGTACACTCAATCCATACGAACACGGAGAGTGTTATGTTACCAACGACGGTGCTGAAACCGATTTGGACCTGGGGCATTATGAGCGGTTTCTTAACAAACCAACATCGCAAGCCAATAATGTGACAACTGGAAGAGTGTACCAATCGGTAATCAATAAAGAGCGACACGGTGATTATCTGGGTAAAACAGTTCAAATTATTCCTCATATTACTGATGAAATCAAGCGTAATATAAAACTTTTAGGACGCAAAGGGAAGTACGATTTTGTGCTTACCGAAATTGGCGGAACCGTTGGTGATATTGAATCTTTGCCTTATATTGAAGCCGTTCGACAACTAAAGTGGGAGCTTGGTAAATCAGCAATGGTAATTCACTTAACGCTTGTTCCGTTTTTAAGTGCTTCGGGCGAATTGAAAACCAAACCCACCCAGCATTCTGTAAAAGCATTGCTCGAGAATGGCGTTCAGCCCGATGTTCTTGTTCTTCGTACTGAACATGAGCTTGGAGATAGTATCAGGAAAAAGGTAGCTTTATTTTGTAATGTTGATGAGAATTCGGTTGTCCAATCGATTGATGTACCTACTATTTATGAAGTACCCCTCAAAATGAAAGCGGAAAAGCTTGATTTAACGGTACTCAATAAATTTGGCATGTCAACCGGGAAGGAGCCGGAACTTGAGGCATGGAAATCCTTTTTAAAGAAACATAAAAACCCTAAAAGTGAAGTTAATATTGCGCTTGTTGGAAAATATGTTGAATTACCCGATGCTTATAAATCAATATCTGAGTCATTTGTACATGCCGGAGCAGTAAATGAATGTAAAGTGAATTTGCAGTATGTGCATTCAGAAGAAATTAAATCGGGAAATGTTGATACAATCCTAAAAGATTTCGATGGTGTTTTAGTGGCTCCCGGATTCGGTCATCGTGGAATAAATGGCAAAATTGAAACTGCACGTTATGCACGTGAAAATAATATTCCATTTTTAGGTATTTGCCTTGGAATGCAAATAGCTGTTATTGAGTTTGCCCGTAATGTGTTAAAGCTTGAGGAAGCCGACTCAACTGAAATGAATGAGGTAACCAAATATCCGGTAATTGACCTTATGGAGGAACAAAAAGGAATTACCAATATGGGAGGCACAATGCGCCTTGGTGCCTTTGCATGCAACATAAAAAAAGGAAGTAAATTATACGAAGCGTATAAAAAAACTCAAATAACGGAACGTCACAGGCACCGTTATGAGTTTAATGATAAATACAAAAAACAATTTGAAGATAAAGGGATGAAAGCTGTGGGGGTTAACCCCGATACAAATCTGGTAGAGGCCATCGAAATTGAAGGGCATAAATGGTTTGTGGGTGTTCAGTATCATCCCGAGTACAATAGTACTGTGTTAAAACCAAGCCCGTTATTTTCAGGTTTTATTAAAGCATGCTTAACCAAATAATACATTAACATCGAGATAAATGGATAGAAATACAACAATAGGTCTAGTGATGATTTTTGCTGTTCTGATAGGGTTCAGCTATCTGAACAGGCCATCGCAGGACGAAATTGAGGAAGCTAAACAACGACGTGATTCAATTGAGTTTGTTCAACAACAGTTGCAAGAAGAGTTGGCTGAACAGGAACAAAAGAAAAAGGAAGAACAACAAACCGTTGAAAAATCGGCAACCCCAGACGACGCTGAGAATGTTGATGAAGAAATGAAAACGCTTTATGGCGATTTTAGCGTGTCGGCACAAGGTGAAGAAGAATATATAACGCTTGAAAACAATCTTCTGCGTGTTCAGATTTCAACAAAAGGTGGCAGGATTTATTCGGTTGAACTGAAAAACTATAAACGTCACGATTCTACTGATTTAATATTAATTGAACCTGATAAATCTGTACACAATCTATCATTCTTTGCTCAAAACCGTAGCATTAAAACCGACGATTTGTTTTTTGAGCCTCAGGTTAGTGAAAAGCTGGTGGAGGTTGATGGCCCTCAAGTGCCGGTAGGCCGTGAAGGACGTATAAAGTTTAATGAAGAAAATCCGGGTGAAAGCAATGAGTTGGTTATGCGCTTAAATGCAGGGCAGGGGCGTTATATCGACTATGTTTATACAATAAAGCATAACTCGTATGTGGTAGATTACGATATTCGTATGAATGGGATGGATGAAATTATCAATACCAATACGGGGTATTTGAACTTTAATTTCAATTACGAAGTACCGCGTCAGGAGCGTCCGTCAAAGTTTGGTGAAGACCGCTACACTACAATGTATTACAAGTTTAAAGATGCTGAGCTTGATGACCTGAGTCAAAATAAAGATGACCAGGAATCGCTCAATACGCCTATAAAATGGATTGGCTATAAACAACTTTTCTTCTCAACAGTGATTATGGCCGATGATGCATTTGATAATGCTGAAATATCGTCGGATAGATTTGATGAAGATGATTCAGATTATCTGGCTTATTTTTCGTCAGATATTGGCCTGGCATTCGATTCACGTCAGGAAAGAGATTATGGAATGTCGTTTTATTTTGGGCCTAACCACTATCAAACGCTTAAAGAACATGGCTACGACCTTGAGAAACTTATTAACCTTGGCTGGCCGGTAGTGCGTGAGGTTAACAAGTTTATCATTATTCCTACATTTAACTTTTTACGGCGTTACATCGATAATTTTGGGCTTATTATACTCATCCTCACGGTGATGATACGATTGATTGTATTTCCTTTTACTTATAAATCATACGTGTCTCAGGCTAAAATGAAAGCTTTAAAACCTGAAATTGATGAGATAAGCAAGAAGTATCCGAAGGATAAGGCAATGGAGAAGCAGCAGGCAACCATGGCTTTGTATAAAAAAGTTGGCGTCAGCCCGATGGGAGGGTGTTTGCCTATGTTGTTCCAGTTCCCTTTTCTTATTGCGATGTTTTATTTCTACCCTGGGTCAATTGAGTTGCGCCAGGAAAGTTTTCTGTGGGCAACCGACCTGTCAACTTATGACACATTTATAAACCTGCCATTTACTGTTCCGTTTGGATATGGTGACCATGTTAGCTTGTTTACTTTGTTAATGGCAATTACCACAATGGTGCAAACCAGACTTCAGGGACAAACACAAGATACCAGTGCAATGCCGGGTATGAAATATATGATGTATTTTATGCCGATTTTCTTGTTGTTCATACTTAACTCTTATGCAGCTGGATTGAGCTATTATTATTTCCTTGCGAACTTGTTTACAATAGGTCAAACGTATATTATTCGTAAAACAATTGATGAGGGTAAGGTACGTGCTCAGTTGCTGGCAAATAAGAAAAAGCCGGGAAAGAAAAAGAAATCCGGATTCCAGAAACGCCTTGAAGATATGCAAAGGAAGCAGGAAAATCTGACCCGCCAGAAAAAGAAAAAGTAAGATTTTATAGTTCAAATGATAATTGAAAGCTGCTTAATTTATTTTGGGCAGCTTTTTTATTTTTTTA
>JAQIDF010000128.1 GCA_027858145.1 Prolixibacteraceae bacterium
ATGAATCTAATAAATACCCATTGTCTCATGTAGTTAATATGAGCAATCAAACGGTATTTATTGCCACATATGTCAAATACAACTCGACCAGCTTTTAAGATACTTGCTTTGGGATATTCATTTTTAATATCAGAAGGGCTTGTCCACTTTGCTTTGCTTGCTTCTTTGTACCAAGTTTTCAATTGGTCTTCTGAATCAGTATGTTTTTCCCAGAAATCTTTAAGTATCTTTTTTGCTAATACTCTCATGCTTCCTGCTCCCCCTCGTTTAGCTTCAGCGTAACGAGGGGTTTACTCCCTGTCGTTTGTAACGACACATTGTTATTTGATGTTGTAATCAAATAACTAACGTGTCATTTCAACCTTAATAACGCCAATCAAAGATGCATAATTGCGTGCAGAGCTGAAAAACAGGTACTTTTAATTACCTTCACCCATCATGCAATTCATAGGAATTCGAATTATTTGCCCGCAAAGCCACGAAGAACGCAAAGAATAAACCTTGTATTTTTCGTGGCTTTGTGATCATTAATTTTTTAAATAATAGTTCTAATGAATCATTTTCACAAGCCGGGAGCGTCCGTCATTTATAAATCGAAACAAGTATAATTCGTTTTGAATTAAGTCCACATCCACTTCAAACTTGTTTTTATCACCTGCCTCAAAATAATTAGTAACTATCTTTAATCTTTGCCCGGATAATGAGAAAAGTTCCAGTTGAGCAATTCCGGATTCTTGATTCGAAAATTCAACAACATAACTTCCACTTGAATGATTTCTATATACTCTGAAATTATCGGATTCGGGATAACCAAAACTGTTAGAAGAGTTGGACTGTTCAAAAACACCAACCCGGTTTTCGGCTAAAACAAACCCATCAAATTGAGCATAACTGTCATTGTCAGGTGCCCAGTCTTCTGAATTCCCTCCATGAAAAGTTGAGAAGTAAACGCCACCAATTTTGCCGTTATCGTTTTCTTCGTTCCAGAAACGCATATCGTCAATATCAATCTTCTGTTCTCCGTCAACCCACACCTTCAGCCGACCATCGTCATTACCCGCAGTGCCAATATTCACATATTCTTCGATGCAGTGCCATTCCCTCGCTGGCGCGGTTCTGTGAACCGTGTCCCAGCCAAATAAGGCTGGAGAATTTATAAATGTAATTTGAACAACTGCTCTATAATTTTTATTTTTATATAAAAATTCCTCATGAACAGAAAATACAAATTCAGTAATCCGGATGGAGTGTATTTTATAAGCTTTGCAGTGCAAGGTTGGGTGGATGTTTTACCCGGAATGAGTATAAAAATATCCTCATTGATAATTTTGCCTATTGTAAGCATTCGGTGAACTACGCGTTGTTTTTTTTCGATTTCGGGTTTATTTTTAGAGAAACTCTAAAAACATTCAGAGAACTTTAAGAGTGGGTTTAGAGTTCGTTGGTTACCCCGGATTTTTTGAAGCAAAATTATGCGGGAGCAGTTCTGCCAGATCTTTGCTGTAATCATTGTCGTAGTGGTGTACGTTTTCCAGAAAGTAAACCAGCCATTCCCTGAAGTTGACCCCACTGGACTTACAACACCCAAGCAACGAATAAACAATAGCTGCACTTTCCGCCGCATCGTGGTTTTTACAGAACAACCAGTTTTTGCGACCCACGGCAATGGGTCGGATTTCATTTTCTGCCAGATTGTTGTCCATCTTCCATCGCCCGTCAAGGTGATAGCGGGTCAGTTTGTTGTAAATATTGTAGGTGTAACGAATGGCTTTACCAATGCGCCCTTTGGGTAACACATTTGGATATTCTTTTAGCAGCCACTTTTCTAGATAAATCGGTCGAAGTTGTGCCACCTGCATATTCCGCTTTAAAACGGAACGGGTGTCCGCTTTGCTCCGGATTTTGCACCCCATTTGGACAACTCCACAAACAAAAACAATGGGACGGAATAACAGGTCATAACAATTGAAAATCGGTGAAACAATTCACTCAATAAATGTTATCATTTTTGCATCTCAAATCCCTCCCACCGAGGCAACGCAATTCAACAGAATTTGTATTATTTGATTAAATGTCATAGTTTCGTAAGCTATACACACCACGATGATTTACTCGCATCTCAGCCTGTGAACAATCGACAAAATTCAAAGTACGTTCGGCCATTTGATGCCCCTGACTTCACTCAGGTAGACATAAAAAAGATGGGAAAAAAGACATAATTACGTTTATGTACAAGTTGTAGTGCATTAGACGCAACCTGCAAACATGAAAAAACATCTAATGGAAAAGAAATACTATGAAAACCAAACTTATTAAATATTATGTATGTACATTGTTAAAACCTATCACTATTAACCGACTAAAGTCGGGATTGCTTAATATTACTATCTGTAAAGCCCTATTTCAGGGCGTTCAATCTTTTTTCTTAAAAGAGCCCCCTATCTATATCAGGCTTAATTGAAGTTGATCAGGTGGTTCCCCCGCTTCAAATTTATATGACCTGTTCGTGCTGCGGAGTAGTTCTACCATATCAAGCATGCTTATCAGGTTTATTCTTATTAATGACGCTACAACTGAAAAGGCTTTTTTTTTGTGCTATTTTTTGAATAACTGTCATGAGAAGTTGAGCAATCAATGTGCACCAAACTTGTGTGCGTATTGCATTTTCATTCTCGCCATAAAAATAATGCAGTTGGAAGTTCTGCTTCATTTTCTTGAACAGCAATTCAATTCCCCAGCGTTTTTTATAAAGAAAAGCAACTTCCTCAGCACTTATATCAAAATTATTGGTTAAAAATTCAAAGTACCGGTTCTTTTCATCCTGATAACAGACTTTGCGTAAACATATTTTCTTTAAAACCTTCGTTTGTCGTTTACCATTTTCATTTTCTGGATGATAGCTAAGTTCAATAACTTCATCGCGGAGTACCTTTGCCTTTCCCTTTTTTCGATAATGGTTTCTTTTTACTTCAATCACTTCATACACCGCATTCTTTTTTAAACGGGTTACAAAATAAACCTGTTGGCTAGTCCATAAAGCAAATTGGTGATAATAATTGTATGCTTTGTCGAACACTATCATACTGTGTGATATCAGTTCCAGGCTTTTTAGAAAGTTTTTATCGTGTACTTTGGCAGCTGTGATCTTTACAAATCGTCCAACAGATTGTACTGCGTCTATAAGAATATGGACTTTCAATCCACCTTTCTTTTTGCCATCTCCCTTTGGGTTACGACCAACGCCTTTTAATATGTCACTAAACAAGCGGATTGTTGTGGAATCAATCAAAAGTACCTCTTTAAAAGTCAGTCCATATGTTGACTTTTTCTATCAAAAAAATGATCTGTTTGAATATTGGCTGTCCGACAAATTTTATTTCATTATTTTTATCCATGTTGTAAAGTATTTTTGGCAAAAACATTTTACAACTTTGAAGGGAAACCGAAAGGGAGTACCTTCTTTTTTTTATTTTAGTCGGACACTAGTGAAAACCTATATAAACATGAAAAACACAAACACACTAATCAATGGTCAGGTACAAGTGAACACTGAGCTGAATAATCCATTTTTCAAAAAATGGATAAGTTTCACTTCCATTTGTTGTCTGCGTACCTCGTTAGTTGCACTGTTGCTTGCCCTTTTGCCCTTTGCAGTAACTTCTGCCTACGCGGCGGATTATATCAATGTTCCGCTTGACCCAAGCGACCCTGTTGAGTTTTATGGCGACTATATTGTTTACAACGGGCAGCGGATTGACCTCGGACCCAATGCCCTTTATGTTGATGGCAGCCTTTCTACAGCTATTGCAAACAACTATACGTATGTTTTTAACGAGGTGGACGACGACAAGGCTAATGTGAAAGCACTTCGACCTTTCGTAAACGATGCCCCAAATAAAGTGGCAGGCACCGAGATTAATCCCATCAAGGTTTATTTCGCTCCGTGGGTTTATTGGACAGACGACCCTGATGACCCGACCATTTCCAGCTCTTCTGGTGAAACAAATCGGCACGGACTTAACGGCGCGGTATTAAATGTTACGTATATCGAGTTTATCGGACTTACTAAAAATTACGCCAATGTGGTTATCTGTGGCAATCGTGGACAGTCTAATGGTTCGGACGGCAACTGGAATGTTTTTAACCTTACAGCAAACAATTTTTTTACGAAAAACATCACTTATGGGAATTACTGCACTGTGGATCTTGTTTTCCCGCTTAAACCCGAATTTAACCGTCAGCGGCGAACAAACAACGGTGTTCAGGCGCAATTGTTCGGCTTTTCATCCATAAGTGGTAAAGTGTGGGCAGATAACTGTTCATTTGTTTCACGCCTTAATCTGACTCCGCCTTTCGCCAGTCGCACGCTTTACACCAACTGCCATTTTGAATCAACAGACGACTCGTTGTTTAAGGGGGTTTATCTGGATTGTGATTTTGATTTTTACGGTTCGATGCCTTTTGGCTCGATCAGCGGTTCGGCACTGCTCAACAGTGCTTTCCGCTCGCATAGCACCAACGAAGCAAGTGTGCAGTATATGACTAAAATGCAAACTTCGGGTGTTAATATTGATGGCGCATTTACTTGCATTAGCGACATTGGAAGCCCTATTAATAAGCCGATTGAATGGACAAAATTGCCACCTAAATACCTTCGCGCCTATCAGTCCAATGTTACGATTAACGGTACGCCTATTGATATGAGCGGCAATGTGCCTGGTCTTGCTGTAGATATAACAAACAAAGATGCCCTCAAAGCATATAAAATCACTACCGGCGAAGGGACTGTTTACAACACCTACAATCTGTTGCGTGGAAACGATAATTGGGATCCGCTCGGCGTAAAGGCAATTATTGAGGAAGCCGGAGTCGATAATATCCCAACCGCGCTTACAGTAAGTCCCAATAATCGGTCTATTGTGACGGAAACAGGCAGTGTTTCGCTCTCCTACACAGTTGCAGGCTCAACCACCGCTTCACTCAGCAATGCCGGAGCCGTTGTGTGGGCTATCGCCCCTGATTATGCGAATTACTCCTCCAATGTAACACTCACGCCTTCCGGCGACGGCAAAACTTGTACCGTTCAAGGTACAAATAACACATATGCGCCAATTAGTGTTGTGATTACCGCCACAAGTGCCATCGGACTTCAAGGTGCTTCGCTTATTACTGTAACGCCAGCGCAGATGAGTGCTCCCGATTTTGATGGCTCACCGTCAATTATTTCTCCTATGGATGGCAAAATTGGCATTGATTATAAGCTAAACTTGCCCGATCCCGCGCTTACCGACCAATCTTTAATATCTTGGTACAGACTGGATAATAACAGCTGGGATGCCCCTACAACGGTTTCCGTTTCGCACCTTAATATGCCTGAGCAATATTATAAACTGGAACCCGGCGACATCGGCAAATACATTGGCGTTGAAATTAAGCCCAAACATGATGTGTCGACTGTAGGTGAGGCTGTGCGCCTAATCTACGACGCGCAAATCGTTAGTGGCGAAATTACGTTGCCGTTTGAAATTCACACCGATTTCCGCAACTTTCCCATTGAATATTCCACTTCGATAAAACCTGGATATTGGACTGTTCACAATGTAAGCCCAACCAGCACGCAACTCACCGACTGGAGAAAGAGCGGCTATAAGGAAGGTGCAGAGGCACTTTTAAGTCCAATTTCCACCTCAACAACCGTGAGCGGCTGGGATTTTACAGACGCCGGGCTTGACGGAGCCGCATCAACCGACGATGTGCTTAAATACGGCCTTTACTTAACAAAAAAAGGTGCGCAGGTGTTTTACACACCTATTGAAGGGTATGATTCTATGCAGATTAAAATAAACCTTAACCCCGAAAAAATGGCAGGACAAGGCTTTGGTTCCGCCGGACAGTTCCTTGATATATTCATTAAATTTGACTTGCAACTGCAAAGAGGCTATGCATTGCGAATGATGCGCATTTCTCAAGGTCAAAAATCCGTTATTTTCTATCTTGTGGAATATAAAGAAGATGGTACAGTTGTGCCATTGTGCGACCCCGTGTGGTCTTCAGCTATGATTAGTGACTGCTTTATTACACTCACCGCCGATAATTCGACCGGCAAACTTATCGCGCACGTTGAATCAACTACACCACAGTCTTCTGCTGCTATTTCTGAGTGGGAAGGACACCCTTCCCAAGAGGTTGTAGATATGCAGGCAAACATCACTCCCAACTCATACAGCGGCTTCGGCATATTTGACATCGGGTCAGAATCGGCCAAAAACCGGCACCTTTTCCGCAGTCTTGATGTTGTTTGGGCAAAGGCTTCAAATGCATACTTAAATGGAAATTAAGGATTAAGTACTTATTGCGGGTATTTAACAGAAACCGAATCAGTAAGTGGAAGGGTAATTTTTTATGGCTATTATTATTTGATTAGTATAAGTAATGGCAGGTAATGTGCTAAATATCAAGGCTTGTAGCCCGCTCAAACTGCGTAGCGATTTGACAGGAAAGTGCCAAGCAATCTGCCACTACTATTTCAATTTACCGTTGATGCGACACGAATTCGTATTATATGATTGTTTTACAGTTGGTTACAGCTGATTGATAAAGCCTGCTGTTCCTTCAGCAGTATCCTACCAGAGCACCGGAAGTATGGTGAAGCCATTTTCGGGTGAAGCCTCTGGGAAACAGTACCAAACGTAGACTCTTGTAGTCTAAAACGGGGTTGGAAACCGTTAGGAATCCGGTCTTTGGAGTCTCAACGCCAATTTAGGGCTTGGATGAGTGAGCATGGCTAAAATATTTGAACATTCCGTAACTGCCGAAAAAAGTCAGGAGCGAAAAAGAGATTGATACGCTCTGTACCAAAAGGTAAGCTGACAAGATAAGCATGTTTAACGCAGTGCTTACAAGGATGTGGTTCAGTCGGTAGACAGGATGAGCCTAAACTCACACCATTGTTATTAATACGGAACGTGGAAGCTCGACGCTTTCTCCTAATTGTTTCGAGTAAACAAACAGGATAAAACCATAACTGCAAAGCATTGGGAAACGTCGAACAGAGAGGATGAAACAAGCGAATGCCTTCCTGTAATGGGTTGGATAGTGGTTGAGCTTCGGCAACATCATCACGGGTGAAAACCTGCCTACCTTCATCTGGTGCTTTATGGCAAAAAGTTTTATAGAACCTGCTAATGGAAGAAAGCAAATGAATCCCGAAATAGATCGAGGATGTGCACTCCCACTCCCGAACGATTACTGGCAAACCATATTATGGTCGAAAGTGATACTAAAGGTGAACAGGCTGCAAAACCGTATTGCCAAGGCTGTTAAAGAAAAACGTTGGGCTAAAGCTAAAGCCCTGATGTTTCTTCTTACAAAATCATTCTATGCTAAATTATTGGCTGTTTTCAGGGT
>JAQIDF010000134.1 GCA_027858145.1 Prolixibacteraceae bacterium
CATGAGTAAATTCCCACACATAAAAGAAGGAGAAATCGTTGGTATTATTGGCCGATATGAACTTATTGCAGCTGAATCATCATCCATAAATGACGAATTATCAAATGAAATGTTGCTAAATACCTTAATGGACAACATTCCAGATGCCATATATTTCAAAGACAAAGAGAATCGTTTTATTAAAGTAAACGAAGGAGAAAAAAAGTTACTTGGAATACATTCGGACGAGGAAGCAATAGGGAAAACCGATTTTGATTTTTTTGAAGAACAACAGGCAAAAGAAGCTTTTACAATAGAGCAAGAAATTCTGTTTAACGGAGAACCTCGCCGAAATGTTGAAAAATTTATTAAAAAGGATGGAAGCCTTCTGTGGTTAGATTCAATGAAGATACCTGTAAAAAATAAACAAGGTTTAATTATTGGAACAGCCGGAATAACAAGAGATATCTCTGAATATGCTCATGATAATATTCACCTGAAAAACGAGAAAGAAAAGGCAGAACGTGAAAATAAGGTTAAAAATGATTTCATGTCGAACATGAGTCATGAAATACGGACACCAATGAATGGAATTATTGGTATGTCTGAAGTTTTAAGTATGGATGACCTGCCACCAGAACAACAAAAAATGGTTCAAATAATAAAACGTTCAGGTAATAGCATGCTTACTATTATTGACAATATCCTTGACATGTACAAAATTGATTCTGGAAAAATATATATACAAAAACGAGAAATCAATATTGATAGGATTATTGATGAAATTATTGAATCTCATTCGGTTGAAGCAAAGGAAAATGGGAATGTATTATTTCATAAAATAGATCAAAATTTACCTGAAGTATTAATTGGTGATGGTTATAAACTCAAACAGATATTAATTAACCTGGTTAATAATGCAATCAAATTTACTCATAATGGAGAAGTAAAAATAGAAGTTAAATATATTGGAAGTTCTGAATTTCAACACTGTGTAATGTTTATAGTAACTGACACAGGTATTGGAATGGAAGTGGATGATATTGATAAAATATTTGAATCGTTTACCCAGGCTGATGAATCAACAACAAAAAAGTATGGTGGTACAGGTCTTGGCTTGTCGATAAGCAGCAAGCTTATTGAAATGATGGGCGCAAAATTAAAAGTAGACAGTGTTAAAGATGAAGGCTCAACATTCTTTTTTGAATTAATGTTTAATAAAGTTGAAGTTATGGAGACTATTAAATAAATAGCTTTTTAGTTTTATTTAATAAGTAACAGCATTATTATAGCATAAACCCTTTTGTCTTATAATTGATATTAAGTTAAATATTATTTCAAAAAGAAAACCGGAATGTTAATCCCGGCTCTTTCTATATTTGTACTCTATTTTGAAATGTTTTTAATCTGCTCATTAATCTTATCGTACTTGTCATTCAATTTTAAACGATAATAAATCTGACGAAGTGATTCCATAATGGCCATTTCTGTTGAATCGATTTCATAGGCTCTTTCCATATATGGCAATGCTTTTTTAAGATTTTGTCTTCCTTCTTCAATTTTCGCATCATACTCTTTGGTAGCATTAGGCGGAAGTTGACTAGCTTCATTCATAACAGCTACTCCGTTATTGTAATGGATTACACCCAGATTGTAATATGGCGTAAATAAAGTACTGTCTCTTTCAATTGCTTGTTTATAAACCTCGATGGCTTTATCTTCTTCTTCCAGTTTTTCCAAAGTACTTCCTTTAGCTGTATAATACGATACATTTTTGGGGTTTTGCTTTATTGCTTTATCTAAATATGTGACTGCATCATTTGCATTTCCGGTTTCAATGTAATAGTTAATAAGAGAAACAATGAGTGTTTCGTTGTCCGGATATTTTTCAAATCCTTCCTTAAGTGTTTCTACGGCTTTAGCCGAATCTCCCATCGACTGGTAAGAATTATAGGTGAATTGATAACTCTCGGGGCCATTATAATCAACATTAGCTGATTTTTGAAAGTATTCAACAGCCTTTTCCCAGTTTTCAGCTTTTAAGGCAGCTAATCCGGTGTTGTAAATTATTGCGGTATCAAGAATTTCTTTTTCTATACTTTCTTTTACAGCTGGTATCGATGATATTTCCAAAAACTTTTCGAAACTCTTTAAGGATGCATCAAAATCTTCACTTTGAAAGCTTTTTATAGCATAATTTGAAAAATCAATTTGTAGCAGTTTCAAGTCAACTACAATACTCTTAGTGTAACGATCCTTTTCGTCTAATTCAATACCTTTATTAAACGATTTTAAGGCTTTAAACAATGGCTCATCTACAATTTCTTTTTTCTCCTGACGGTGAATTTCCCGTAAAATTTCACCTCGTGCTTCCCATGTCCTTGACCAGTCAATTGAACGCTTTGAACGGCTGTTTTCAGGATCGATGGTTTGTTCAATTGTTTCCCATGCTTTTTCTAATTCTCCTGCATCCTTATAACTCAACGCACTGGTGACCTTACCTTTCTGAGCAAATATTGCAGTGGTGATAAAAAGTAATGTTAATAGTATTCCAATTCTTTTCATAGCAATTGTATTTTCTGTTTTTTTAAAAAATTATACGTTATTTATTATTTATTCATTTGTTGTATCCTCAGTTTCAGAATCTCCGTTTTCTGTTTCGGTTGCTTCTTCTACTTCTTCACTTTCGCTCACACGCGCTATTGATGCAATTTTGTCTCCAGCTCTCAAATTTATGAGTTTAACACCTTGTGCGGCACGCCCCATAAGTCGGACTGAATTGATGGCCATTCTTATGGTTATCCCTTTTTCGGTGATGATCATCAAATCATCATCATCGGTTACACTTTTTATGGCAACAAGTGCGCCTGTTTTATCGGTAACATTTATGGTTTTAACACCTTTTCCACCACGATTTGTGATTCTGTAATCAATAATTTTTGAACGTTTTCCAAATCCTTTCTCGGACACTACCATTACATCTTCACTTTCGTTCTCAACACATATCATGCCAACTACTTCATCATTGCTGGCTAATGATATGCCCTTAACGCCTGAACCTGTTCGTCCAATGGCTCTTACAATGTTCTCGTTGAAACGTATTGCCTTACCTGTGCGAACAGCAAGCATAATCTCATGATTTCCACCGGTCAATCGTGCTTCTAAAAGTTGGTCGCCATCACGCACTGTTATAGCGTTTACGCCATTTTGTCGCGGACGTGAATATGCTTCCAGCTTTGTTTTTTTAATGATACCTTTTTTGGTGGCCATTATGATGAAGTTATTATTGATATAATCTTCATCTTTTAATGTTTTAACATTAATAAAAGCCATTACTTTATCATCTTGTTCGATATTCAATAAATTTTGAATCGCCCGACCTTTCGATGTACGTGAACCTTCGGGTATTTGGTAAACTTTTTGCCAGAAACATTTACCTTTTTTTGTAAACAACAAAATGGTATTGTGCATGGAGGCTATAAACATATGTTCAAGGAAATCTTCATCCCGGGTTGTTCCGGCTTTTGAACCAATACCTCCCCTTGTTTGTGTCCTGAATTCTGTTAGTGGTGTCCGCTTAATATAGCCTAAATGTGATATCGTGATTAACATGTCTTCATCGGCATAGAAATCTTCAGGATTAAATTCTTCAGCATTTGGAATAATATCGGTACGTCTGCCTTCTGGATATGCCGCTTTAACTTCGCTAAGTTCTTCTTTAATTATATCCATCCTCATCCATTCGTTTTCCAAAATGGATTTTAAATACTCTATCGTTTTCTTAATTTCATCATATTCCGAACGTAGCTTGTCTTGCTCCAGTCCGGTTAACTGTCTCAATCGCATTTCTACGATTGCCTTGGCCTGTATTTCTGAAAGTTCAAATGTTTCCATTAAACGGGTGCGGGCTTCTTCTGCATTCGATGATCCACGGATAATCTTGATAACCTCATCGATATTGTCACTGGCAATAATCAGCCCTTCAAGTATGTGAGCCCGTTTTTCAGCCTGATCCAATTCATATTGTGTACGACGGATAACAACATCGTGCCGGTGTTCAACAAAATGGTAAATTAAATCTTTGAGATTTAACATTTTTGGACGACCGCTAACCAATGCAATGTTGTTGACGCTAAATGAAGACTGTAACAATGTAAACTTGTACAATTTATTGAGTACTACATTTGAAATGCTGTCCTTTTTAACATCTATAACAATACGCATACCATTACGGTCCGATTCGTCATTAACGTTCGATATACCTTCAATTTTCTTATCATTAACTAAATCGGCAATTTTAACAATTAATTCCGCTTTGTTAACTAGATAAGGTATTTCATTAATGATTATTTTTTCCCGTCCGGTGCTGGTTGTTTCAATATACGATTTACCACGGATAACTACCCTGCCCCTTCCGGTTCTGTATGCTTCACGAACGCCTTCATAACCATAAATTGTTCCACCAGTAGGGAAATCAGGAGCTTTAATAATGTCAACCAAATCGTCAATCTCAATATCACGATTCTCAATATAAGCATTTATAGCATCTATGGTGTCGACCAGATTGTGAGGCGGCATATTAGTTGCCATACCTACAGCAATACCAGAAGCTCCGTTAACTAACAGGTTTGGAATACGTGTTGGTAGTACGGAGGGTTCTTTAAGTGTTTCATCGAAATTGAGGTTGAAATCAACGGTATTTTTTTCAAGGTCGGCTAAGGTTTCTTCAGCAATTTTTGACAGACGGGCCTCGGTATAACGCATGGCAGCAGGGCTGTCGCCATCAACAGACCCAAAGTTACCCTGGCCATCCACTAATGGGTAACGCAACGACCAGTGTTGAGCCATTCGAACCATGGTCATGTATACTGACGAATCGCCGTGTGGATGATATTTACCTAAAACCTCTCCCACTATCCTGGCCGATTTTTTATATGATTTGTTGGAAGTTATTCCCAAATCGCCCATTCCATACAATACACGCCGGTGTACCGGTTTAAAACCATCTCTTACATCGGGCAGAGCACGCGAAACAATTACCGACATCGAATAGTCGATGTAAGCGGATTTCATCTGCTCTTCAATGTTAATCTTTATAACTCTTTCACTATCAGACATATAATAATCCTTTCTTTAAGTCTCCAAAAAAACGTCTAAAAATACAAAAATACCATAATTTTGCAGGTATAAATACATTGTTTAATTGAAAAAATTAACATACTTGAAAAATATATCAACAATTATCGATTTGTGTTGTATTATTAATTGAAACGAGTGGATTTTATTTATATTAGCGATACTTATTAAAAAAAAATAATTGATTATAAATATGGAATCAAAATTTTCACCAAAAATAAAAGAAATTTTAAACTTTAGTCGTGAAGAAGCCATAAGGCTTGGAAACGAGTATATTGGACCTGAGCATGTTTTTTTGGGAATATTACGTGATGGCGATGGAATGGCTGTTAACATTCTCAAAAAAATGTCGGTTGACTTAACGGAATTAAAAAAGGAAGTTGACATGGAGTTCAGGGAAGATTTACCGCTGAGTCCGGGGCAACCCATTCAGTTGTTAAAATCGGTTGAAAAAACATTAAAACTGGTATATCTTGAAGCCCGATCAATAGGAAATCACCCTATAAATTCAGGACATTTATTGCTGGCTATTATTAAGGACGAAGGAACTGTTTTTGCGACCTTACTCGAAGAGTATGGTATTAATTATCAAATCGTTAAATCGCAACTTGAAGAGCAAAACAGACAATCACCGGAGGCTAAATCTGATTTTCCCGGTGAACCTGATGATGACCAGTCTGATTTTTTTCCACCCAGACCTCCACAAGGTGGCGGACAGCATCAGGGTGGGAATCCAAAATCAGAAACTCCTGTACTTGACAACTTCGGGATTGATATTACACAGGCTGCTGAAGAAGGTAATCTTGACCCAATAGTTGGCCGGGACAAAGAAATTGAAAGGCTGGCACAAATTTTAAGCCGTCGTAAAAAGAATAATCCGATATTGATTGGTGAGCCCGGTGTAGGAAAATCAGCCATTGCTGAAGGATTAGCCATCCGTATTATTGAGAAAAAAGTGTCGAGAATATTGTTCGACAAGCGTGTGGTTACGCTTGATCTAGCTTCAATTGTAGCCGGAACAAAATACCGAGGGCAGTTTGAAGAGCGGATGAAAGCTATTTTGAATGAATTGTCGAAAGTTGACAACGTAATTCTATTTATCGACGAGATACATACAATAGTTGGTGCAGGAGGGGCAACAGGATCTCTTGATGCAGCCAATATGCTCAAACCCGCACTGGCTCGGGGCGATATTCAATGTATCGGAGCTACAACCCTTGATGAATTCCGGCAAAATATTGAAAAAGATGGAGCACTGGAGCGTCGTTTTCAAAAGGTGATGATTGAGCCTACCTCAATTGATGAAACCATACAAATTATTAATAATATTAAAAGTCGCTACGAGGATCATCACAACGTATCTTTTACCGATGAGGCAATAGCTGCTTGTGTAAACCTTACTGAACGTTATATTACCGACAGGCATTTGCCTGATAAAGCAATTGATGCGCTAGATGAAGCCGGCTCACGGGTGCATATTGCTAACATTAATGTTCCGGAAAAAATCGTGAAGCTCGAAGGAAAAATTGAAAATACTCGCGAAGAGAAAATAAAGGCTGTTAAAAATCAAGACTTTGAATTAGCGGCGAAATACCGTGATGATGAAAAGAATATTATTCAGTTACTTGAGCGCGAGAAAGAGGATTGGGAAAAGGAACTAATAAATCACCGCGAAATTGTTAGCGAAGATAAAGTTGCCGAAGTAGTGGCGATGATGTCGGGAATACCTGTACAGCGGGTAGCTCAGGCCGAAAGCAAGAAATTGCTGGCAATGGGTAAAGATCTGAAAGCTGCAGTTGTTGGTCAGGACAAAGCAATTGAGAAAATTGTTCGTGCCATACAGCGCAACCGTGCCGGATTAAAAGATCCCAATAAGCCCATCGGTACATTTATTTTCCTTGGCCCAACGGGTGTTGGTAAAACACATCTGGCCAAAATACTGGCACAATATCTTTTTGATACGACCGATGCACTAATTCGTGTTGATATGAGCGAATACATGGAGAAATTTGCTGTTTCACGTCTTGTTGGTGCACCTCCCGGATATGTTGGATATGAGGAGGGAGGCCAACTTACTGAAAAAATCAGAAGAAAACCCTACTCCGTAGTTTTGCTTGACGAAATAGAAAAAGCTCATCCTGATGTATTTCATATTTTGTTACAATTGATGGATGAGGGGCGTTTAACTGACAGTTTGGGGCGCCGTATTGATTTCAAGAATACAATTATAATTATGACCTCAAATATTGGTTCTCGACAATTGAGTGATTTTGGTAAAGGGGTTGGATTTACAGCTCAAGACACAATTGATGCAGAGCACTCTAGCCACGTTATCCAAAAAGCATTGAAAAAAGCTTTTGCACCTGAATTTTTAAACCGGGTTGATGATGTGGTGATGTTCAATCCATTAAGCGAAGAAGATATCACGAAGATTATTGACATTGAACTGAAAAGTCTTTTCGATCGTGTTCATAACCTGAATTACCAATTAAAGATATCGCCTGCAGCCAAGAAATATATTGCAAAAAAAGGTTACGATCCAAAGTATGGTGCAAGGCCTCTAAAAAGAGCTATTCAAAAATTGCTTGAAGATGAAATGGCAGAAGTAATACTAAAATCAGGTATTTCAGAAGGTGATACGATATCAATTGGGTTCGATTCTAAAAATGAAAAAATAAAAATGAAGATACATCCTTCAAAATAGCACAAAAAAAAGCGGCTTTTTGCCGTTTTTTTTTGTGCTATTTTATTTATTTTTATTTACCTGAAGCTGTTGCATCAACAAATGTACGGCTTCCAAGATCTTTATCCAGCATAAACAAACCATGCCCTTTGGCATCGAACATTGCCAGTTGATCAAGAATCTCCTGAACATTGGCTTCTTCTTCAACCTGTTCGTCAACAAACCACATTAACATGCTTCGTGAAGCATGGTCACTTAATTCAATTGAAATATCAACAAGCTTGTTAATTGAATCAGATATAAATTGCTCATGAGCAAGAACTTTATCAAACATTTCTTTAACGTTGCCAAACTCAGTGTCAACTGCATCGATTGCTGTTAAAGTAACTTTTCCGTCACGCTCGTGAATGTAAGCGAAAAACTTATTTGCATGTGTCAATTCTTCTTGAGCCTGAATTTTCATCCAGTTTGCAATGCCAGGCATACCTATTGATTCAGAGTAGGCGCTCATTGAATAATAAAGATACGCAGAATATAATTCTTTGTTTATTTGCTCGTTGAGCGCTTTTTCCATTTTTTCTTTCAACATAGTCAATTATTTTTAGTTTGTAATTTACTTGATCAATTTATTAATAACTCAACAATTGTATTGGCATGTTAGTTGAAATCAAGGTTGAATTTATTTTTAAATAACATTAGGGACGGATTTTTTTTGATCATCATTTTTAACTTTTGCTCTTCTGTTAAAGCTTTATTTTCATTAAGTTTTTTATTGAGAATAACCTTTACATCAATTTGGCTATTATGTAAATTACGGCTTAAATAACCGATGATTGTAGGTTTTAATGAACGAATTTTTTCTTGTTGAACAGAATTCTCAACCTCTATAATTATTTGATTATCTTTTAAATGCGGAATAGTTTCGAGTGTTTTGTAAAGATGAATTTGGTCTTCAAATTTTAAAATGAACTGGGGCCATATTCTTTCAATATCCTCTTTTGAAAATGGTTTATCAACCTGTAAATGTTGTTCTTCCTGTATTTTTTCCTGTGGTTGAACGACGCTTTTCTGGTCGTTGCTTTTTCCGTTTAGTGCTTGCGATATTGAGGGTGTGTTGAAATCGGAAGAGTGTTTCTTAACAACATTTCTGGGTTTTTGCGATGTAGATCCTGCTTTGGCAGCATAATTTGTTGTTTCCTGTTCCTGAACAATTTCTGTTGGTTTTGTTTCTTGTTCAGAAAAGATAGGGTCAAGTGACTTAACTTCAGGATTTTTAGCTACTTTTTTTTTTGAGCTGTTTGTGTAATTTTAATTAATGCCAATTCAACCAGTAAGCGTTTGTTTTGGCTCGCTTTATAATTCAAGTCGCAACCGTTGGTGATTTCAAGAGCACTTAACAAAAAATCTTGTTCACATGATACTGCCTGTACCTTGTATTTTTCTTGTATCTCCCCTCCTACTTCAAGGAGCTTGTGCGTAGCCTGGTCTTTACTTACCAGTAAATCTCTGAAATGGGTACTTAACCCGTTAATAAAATGATGTCCATCAAATCCGTGATCGAGGATGTCATTGAAGGTATTCAATATTTCAGGTATCTGGTTTGATAAAAAGTAATCGGTTAACTTAAAATAATAGTCGTAATCAAGTACATTCAGGTTAGATATTACATCCTGATAATTGATTGTATTGCCAGAAAAACTAACAATTTGGTCGAAAATTGAAAGCGCATCACGCATGGCACCATCGGCCTTATGGGCAATAATATTTACTCCAGCTTCATCAATCTGCACATTTTCCTTTTGCGATACATGTAGAATATATTCAGATATATCGGATATACCAATTCGGCTAAAATCAAAGATTTGGCAACGCGATAAAATTGTTGGTAATATTTTATGCTTTTCGGTAGTTGCTAAAATAAAAATGGCATGTTTGGGCGGCTCTTCCAATGTTTTCAGAAATGCATTAAATGCAGCCTGTGATAGCATGTGAACCTCATCGATTATATAAACGCTGTAATGTCCAAGTTGAGGCGGAACCCTTACCTGGTCTATTAACACCCTGATGTCTTCAACCGAGTTATTTGAGGCTGCATCGAGTTCGTGTATGTTATATGAGCGGTTTTCGTTAAAAGCAAGACACGATTCGCATTCATTACAAGGTTCGTTGTCTTCAGTAATATTCTGACAGTTTATTGTTTTTGCAAAAATACGGGCACAAGTGGTTTTTCCAACACCGCGCGGCCCGCAAAACAAATAGGCATGGGCCATTTGGTTGTTTTTAATGGCATTTTTCAATGTCGAGGTAATCGACTTCTGCCCCACTACTGTGGAAAATGTTGAAGGTCTGTATTTTCGTGCCGAAACAATAAATTCGTCCATCGTGTATTTTTAATGATGCCCCAAATATAAAAATTAGAAACGGAAAACCGGAATTTTAATCTTTTTACTTTTCAACAAGTAATGTAATTTTACAATAAACTTTTTAGTTAATGGTTTTGTTTTAAATGGAAAACACATAAAAAAAAACTTAATGAAAAAATTCACTTATAGTTTATTCGTTGCATTATTTATTGCATCAGGTTTATTGGCGCAAACAGATAAAACATTGTATGATTTTGATGTTCAGGATATTTCAGGTGAAAACTACGACTTATCGCAACATCAGGGAAAAAAAGTATTAGTTGTAAATACGGCCTCAAAATGCGGATTAACACCGCAATACGAAGATCTTGAAAAATTATACAAACAGTATAAAGACAGTGATTTTGTTATAATTGGTTTTCCGGCAAATAATTTTTTGGGGCAGGAACCCGGCACAAACAGTGAGATTGAAGAGTTTTGCCAGGTGAATTATGGTGTAACTTTTCCGATGATGGCAAAAATATCTGTTAAAGGTGATGATATCCATCCTCTTTATAAATGGCTTACCGAAAAAACAATGACTAATGTAAAATGGAATTTTCAAAAATTCATGATTAATCCTGACGGAACAATTGCCGGTTGGGCAAAACCAAAAACAAAACCATTTGACAGTGACATTGTTGAGTGGATAGAAAAGGACTAAAATTCGGCCGAAACTTTAAGGTTAAAAGTTATACCCGTAAGGTAATTCGGAATTGCGTAATATTTGTTTTCGTAGTCGGCAGCAAAAAAATACGATGAAACGTTTCTGATGTTCATAAGGTTAAAAATATCTAAACTTACATTGAACGATTCGAAACGATCGAAAAATGCTTCGCGTGTTAAGTTATTTCCATTAGTTACAAACGAACGCATAAATCCAATATCTACACGCTTGTACCCCGGCATACGGTGTGTTTGTTTGTATCTTTCGGTACGTGGCATCCCAAACGGAGCTCCGGTAATTATATGACCGGTCATATGCATTTGATATTCGGGCATGCCCGGCAGGTAATCCTGAAAAAACATACTGAATTTAAAACGTTGATCTGTAGGTCTTGGAATATACCCATGCCCATCACCTTCAATATTTTCTTCAGATTTTAACAACGATAAACTTACCCACGATTGAGTACCGCTTACAAATTCACCATTAACTTTTATGTCTGTGCCGTATGTATAACCGTGTGATATTTGATCGGAAAGGTAACGAATCCTTACATTTTCAATTTGGTATGGAATGAGATTTTTCAGTGCCTTATAGTATGCTTCGGCTGTTAACCTGAACGGTCGGCCCCAGGCGATAAATGAATAATCGAAACCGGCCACGGTATGAAAAGACCTGGGGGTTTGTACATCGGGATTAACTTTACCATAAAGGTTTTTAATTTCACGAAAAAAAGGAGGCTGATGGTACACCCCAAATGATAAACGGCCAATGATATCGCGCTCTATACCTGTGTTTATTGAAGCTGAAAACCGTGGGCTTACAGTTAAATGATCGGTATAAGTCCAGTAATGCGCTCTAACACCTCCGGTTAGTTTAATTTTACCAATATTGGTTGGAAAGGTGTAAGTATCCTGAATATATCCGGAGTAACGTTGTTCGTCGAGTTCTAAATCGTTATTTGCCGAGTAATATAATTCAACATTTTCATCAGAATATGGCAACGAATAGCCTGATGAATCTCGATAAATCCATTCTTTCATCTGGTCGCTAACCATTTCATTTTTTATAGTAAAGCCCCATTGTAAAAAATTGTTGTTTGTTGAGATTCCTCCCTTGTGAGTGAAACTGTTAACAAAAGCATCGAGGTAATTACGTCCGTGTTCGTGATACATTCCAATTCCGATAACCATTGATGAATCATCAATATCGTTGGTACCTTCGCCTTGTACCTCAGACAGTAAATAACTTCCAATAATATCAAATGTTTCTTCTTCGTGCGTTTTGTACGATGAAGCAATAAATTTCAAAAAAGAATTTCGGGTTGGTTTGTAATTAAAAAACAAAGCACCGGTATATGTTTTATACCGGTCGACTTCTTGTCCGTCAAAATCAACATAAAGTCTTCGCTGTTCGTTCCATGCACCGCTTATGGTTTCACGGCTTTGCGGAATAAACTCATAGCGGTTTAATGAAATGGTGCCCAAAAAACCTAATTCAGCTTTTGGTGACAAATCGTAAGTAAAATAGCCCTGATAATCAAAAAAAGCCGGGTTATAATAACCTTTTTCGTCAAGTGACCCCAGTAAATACCGAAAGGTTTTATACCTGAGGCCCATATTATAAGTGAATTTCTTATTCTTACTAATATTTTCAATATGAGCCTTACCCCCAAGTAAACTGGCAGAAACTGATGCAGCAAACTCAGTAGGTCGATTGTATGTTATGTCGAGTACCGAAGACATTTTATCGCCATATTTTGCATCGAAACCGCCTGCAGAGAATTCGATGGATGATACCATGTCGGAATTCACGAAACTTAGCCCTTCCTGTTGACCGGCACGCACCAGATAAGGCCTGTATACCTCTATGTCATTCACATATACCAGGTTTTCATCAAAGCTGCCGCCTCGTACTGAGTATTGATTGCTAAGTTCGTTGCTTGAATTTACGCCAGGTAGTGTTTTAATGAGTCCTTCAACATTACCAATACCAACATCAGGGAGATTGTTAATGGCTTTTGGGTCGATACGAACAATGTTTCCTGAAGTTTGATTTTGTCCGGTTACTCTTATCTCGTCAATGTTTTCACTTTTGGGGATTAACTGAATATTTAATTCATACAATTCTTCCGATTGCAGGTTTAATTCCTTCTTCAGCATTTCGTAGCCAATTATCGAATAGGCAATAGTAACATTACGCTGACTTGGAATACGAAGTAAATACTCTCCTTTCCGGTTTGTAGATGTTCCAAATGGATAACCCATTAATGCAACATTGACCATTTCAAGGGGATTTCCATTTTCATCGGCAACTGTACCATAAATTGTAGCATTGCTGGTTTGTGCCACGCTTTTTAAATTGAAAACCAGTAATATTGCGATAAAAATTGTAAAAATGAGTTTATTCATGGTGTGCAAAAATAACATTTCAGTGAATATTAACGCTTTTTTAGATTATGAATTGTACTTAAGTGAATATATTTGTAGCGGAAAACATTAGATGATGGCCGAATTATTTATTAAAGGATTACTGGTAGGATTAATAGCATCGTCGCCATTTGGTGCGATGGCTGTGTTAGTTATTCAGCGTACAGCTAATCGTAATTTGAAATCGGGGTTTTACACCGGCCTTGGAATAGCGATTACAGATACCTTTTGGGCGTTGATTGCCGGCTTTAGCGTATCGTTTGTAATTGAATTTTTACGTGAACATCAAATGATTATACAAATGATTGGGGCTATAGTATTGTTGGCACTTGGAATTCATATATTCATGTCACACCCTCTGAAA
>JAQIDF010000135.1 GCA_027858145.1 Prolixibacteraceae bacterium
GAGGTTAGCTCGTCTGACTATGATCTCGTTGAACTTCTTTATATGCCCTTCGATCATAATAATTTGCTGAATTTGTTTTTCAATACTGAAAAAGAATTTGACAAAAGAGGCAATTATCCCCTTGAACGAATGGAAAAATTCAAGGATAAAAAGAACTACGAAATAGCCGACATTGAAGAAGTTCCGGAGTATTTTGCCGATTTTCTTGAATGTATCCATGGAGAACACGAGTGTATTGAAAGTTATTATGAAGCAGAAAGAAAACTCAATGAAAGTTATTACAATTATCTTGAGAATCTGCCCAATACTTTTATCCAGGAATTTGCACGTTACGAGCTGAATATCGGTAATTTAATGACAGCATTAAATGGACGGAAATACAAAATAGACATTGAAGATAAGCTTATTGGCCACGATGAGGTTACTTCTGCATTAAAAAAACGTCGCTCGCGCGACTTTGGTCTGGGTAACGAAATAGATGATATTGAACAGTTGATACAGATTTTTGAAAAAGATCATTTATTAGAACGTGAATTCAAAATCGATCTTCATAAGTGGCAATATTTAGATGAAATGACCTTTTTTAATTACTTCACAATTGAGAAAGTGCTTGCCTTTATACAGAAATTATTTATGGTTGAGCGTTGGTTACAACTCGATGAAGAAAAAGGTCGTGAAATGTTTAACAAAATACTGGAAGACTTACAGTCTGAATTTCAGTTTCCAGAAGAATTTACATTAGTGTATGGAAAAAAATAATAAAACTACAGGCAAAGTTGCCGGGATTGTTTCAAACCTGGTCATTGTTGAAGTAGATGGTCCGGTGTCACAAAACGAAATAGGTTTTATCGTGCACGGAAAAGAAAGGCTGATGGCCGAGATTATTAAGGTTGAGGGTGTTAATGCCTTTATACAGGTTTTCGAAAGTACACGGGGGGTACGTATTGGTGCAAAAGTTGAATTTGAAAAGCATATGCTTGAGGTAACTCTTGGTCCCGGTATTTTATCGAGAAACTACGATGGTTTGCAGAATGACCTCGATAAAATGAAGGGTGTTTTCTTAACCCGTGGCGAATATACCGACCCGCTTAACCGTGAAGTAAAATGGGATTTCAAACCACTAGCCACCAAAGGCGATCGTGTAACCGCAGGTAGTTGGTTGGGTGAAGTAATGGAAAACAGCATTTCGCATAAAATAATGGTGCCATTTAAAATGGAAGGCCGTTATACCGTTAAAAAGATTGTTGAAAAAGGTGAATATACCGTTGATGATACGGTTGCTGTGGTTGAGGACGAAGAAGGTAACGAAACGTCGTTGACAATGGTCCAGAAATGGCCGGTGAAAGTCCCGATTAAAGCCTTTAAACATAAACCGCGCCCATTCAGGTTACTTGAAACAGGTGTGCGGTGTATCGACACGCTGAACCCTATTACCGAAGGGGGAACCGGTTTTATTCCGGGAGCATTCGGTACAGGTAAAACTGTATTGCAGCATGCCATATCGAAACAAGCAGAAGCTGATGTTGTAATTATTGCAGCTTGTGGTGAACGTGCGAACGAGGTTGTGGAGGTTTTTACTGAATTTCCTGAACTTGAAGACCCTCGTACCGGACGAAAGCTAATTGAACGTACAACCATTATTGCCAATACATCGAATATGCCTGTTGCGGCACGTGAGGCATCAGTTTACACGGCCATGACCCTCGGTGAATATTATCGTTCGATGGGCTTGAAAGTGTTGCTGATCGCCGACTCTACTTCACGTTGGGCACAGGCATTACGAGAGATGTCGAACCGTTTGGAAGAGCTTCCGGGTCCTGATGCTTACCCGATGGACTTATCAGCTGTAATTTCAAACTTCTATTCCCGTGCAGGTTTTGTTTATCTGAACGAGAAAGATGCAACCGGCTCTATTTCCTTCATTGGTACGGTTTCGCCTGCAGGTGGTAACCTCAAGGAGCCTGTAACCGAAAGTACGCGTAAGGCAGCCCGCTGTTTCTACGGACTATCGCAGGACAGGGCCGACAGTAAGCGTTATCCGGCTATCGACCCGATTGATAGTTACTCGAAATACCTTGAATATCCCGAAGTGCAGAAAAATCTGGCTGAGAACCAGGGTGATGAATGGCTTGGAAACGTATTGAAAGCCAGAGATATTCTACTCCGGGGCAAAGAAGCCATGGAGCAAATCAATATTTTGGGTGACGATGGTGTGCCCATTGCTTTCCACGACCGTTTCTGGAAATCAGAATTGATTGACTTTGTTATTCTTCAGCAGGATGCTTTTGATAAAATTGATGCTACAACCTCACTCGAACGTCAGAAATATATGTTGTTGAGTGTGTTAAGTGTTGCCGATTCTGAATTTGAATTTAAAGACTTTGAAGTAGTGAGTACATTCTACAAAGAAATGATTAACCTTTACAAACAAATGAATTACTCAGAGTTTGAATCGGATGATTTTAAAAAGCACGAGTCTGAACTTCAGGAGTTACTAAAAACTAAGATGAAGTAATTGTTTTACCAATAAAAATATGAATAATGGAAAGTCAGGCATTTCAAAAAATATATACCAAATTAACCAATATTACCAAAGCCACGGTAACGCTCAAAGCGGCCGATGTTGGTTACGACGAGATGGCTTTGGTACACGGGCGCAGAGCCCAGGTTGTAAAACTAATGGGCGACCAGGTCACCCTGCAGGTTTTTGCCGGAACTGAAGGCATCCCAACCAACGCTGAAGTAACTTTTATGGGGCGGCCTCCACAGTTGAAAGTTAGTGAGGATCTTGGAGGCCGGTTCTTTAACGCTTATGGCGATCCGATTGACGGGGGGCCTGATGTTGAGGGGGAAATTCGTGATACGGGCAGCCCTTCGGTAAATCCCGTACGACGTATGCAACCTTCGCAGTTTATTGCAACAGGCATTGCAGGTATCGACCTTAATAATAGCTTGGTAAGTGGTCAGAAAATTCCATTTTTTGCCGACCCCGATCAGCCTTATAACCAGGTAATGGCCAGTGTGGCACTTCGTGCTAAGGCCGATAAAATTATTCTTGGTGGAATGGGGCTTACCAACGACGATTACCTGTATTTTAAAAATGTATTTGAAAATGCAGGAGCACTCGATCGTATCGTGAGTTTTGTAAACACGACCGACAATCCACCGGTTGAACGTTTGCTGGTGCCCGATATGGCACTAACAGCTGCCGAATATTTTGCGGTTGACCACGACCAGAATGTGCTGGTGCTCCTTACTGATATGACGCTTTTTGCCGATGCTTTAAGTATTGTATCGAACCGTATGGATCAAATTCCATCGAAAGACAGTATGCCGGGGTCGTTGTATTCCGACCTGGCACGAATATATGAGAAAGCGGTGCAATTTCCTTCGGGTGGTTCAATAACTATTGTAGCTGTTACTACCTTGTCGGGTGGCGATATTACGCATGCAATTCCTGATAACACGGGGTACATTACTGAAGGTCAGTTGTTCCTGCGTCGTGATACCGAAATTGGTAAAGTGATTGTTGACCCGTTCCGTTCGTTATCGCGACTGAAACAGCTTGTAATCGGAACTCAAACACGTTCCGATCATCCACAAGTGATGAACGCCGCTGTCCGTTTGTATGCCGATGCAGCCAATGCACGTACCAAACTTGAAAACGGATTCGACTTAACCGATTACGATGAGCGCACACTTGATTTCGCAAAAGAATATTCCGAACAATTGTTGGCTATCGATGTGAATTTAGATACAGACACTATGCTCGATATTGCCTGGGATTTATTCGTGAAGTATTTCACGAAAGCCGAAGTGCGCATTAAAAAAGAATTTGTAGATAAATACTGGAAAAAGTAGAAGCTTAAAACATGGCCATAAAATTTCAATACAATAAAACTTCGCTTCAGAATCTTGGCAAACAGCTAAAGGTTCGCGAAAAGGCATTGCCAACACTTAAAAACAAAGAGTCGGCATTGCGTAGCGAAGTAAAACGTGCCAAGGATAAAGCTACCGAAACCGGGAAAGAACTGGAGAAAGAACTGAAGAAGTATGATCAGATGATGAAACTCTGGTGTGAGTTTGATGCTTCTTTGGTGAAAATAAAAGATGTTAAGCTATCGATTAAAAAGTTAGCTGGTGTACTAACACCTGTGATCGACGATATCGAATTCGATATTGCTCCTTACAATCCCTTTACCAGCCCGGTTTGGTTTCCCGATGGAATTGATATTCTGACAACCCTTGCACGCTTGGGAATCGAACAGGAAATTTGGATTCGGAAAATGGAATTGCTGGAACATGCCCGTAAAAAGACAACCCAAAAAGTTAACCTTTACGAGAAAGTTCAGATTCCGGGATTCGAAGATGCGATGCGTAAAATTAAACGCTTTCTTGAAGACGAAGAGAATCTCTCGAAGTCGGCACAGAAAATTGTTAAAACCCGTCAACAACAGGAGGTGGAATTATGATTGTACCCATGATGAAATATTCTTTCCTGGTGTATCATGCCGATTATCTTCCATTTCTT
>JAQIDF010000146.1 GCA_027858145.1 Prolixibacteraceae bacterium
AAAAGAGATGCAAATATTTTTGACTCCTTAAAGTTTGCTAATCAAATTGCAATAGAAAAACAATACTTTTTATCTACCTCTAAATAACACCTCTTTTAGACTACCTGAACTGTTACCAATTTTTTCTACTAATACATGTACCTCCATATCTATAAAATCCATGTGTATCCAAAGGTTATAGCAATACCGACATGAATAAACATAATGATCAGCATAACTAAAGCCAGGGGAAGGTGTATGACATGCCAGAATTTAAACAGGTTTTGCATAGTCGCCAGCCTGTCCATTTTCCGGTACAGATCGATTTCTTTTTTAACAAGGTGTATGATCCTTTTCGAGTTTTCTTTTGTCAAATTCTGATTTGACAGTACTTTCAGTAGTTTCTTTGTCGTATTTTTATCGTATCTTAATTTCTCGATTGTACGCGTGATTAAATTACCCGATTTTCCTGGTCTGCTTTTGATGGATAGCTGAATGGCCGTGAAAATCTTATCTTCAAGGTTGAATTTTTCTCTTAATTCCGCGTTTATCTCTGATTTCTTATTATTGAGTTCCCCGAGACTTAGTTCGGCACCCTGGATATTTCTGGGTATTTGCAGATAAATATACCGGCCTGCGATTCCGCTAAGCAAAACCAAAACCATGCTCCAGTAACTGATAGATACCAGTCCGCCAAATTTTAAGGTAGTATGAAAGGTGATAAGAATGGGGCCCAGAATGCACAGAAAAATATGAAACTCAAGCCAGTGTTTTAACACGCCGATGTTCATAAGAAAACGGAATCGTTTCCTCGCCATATATCCAAAAATCCCGACTAGCAGACAAAGCGATCCGATAATCCCCAGTCCATGTCCAATAAAGCCGTTTGGTTTAAGTTGAGTGTGATCCGGGTGAAAAAACCTTTCCGAAAGGTCGGTATTAAAGTACGAATATTCAACGAATATTAAAGCAACAGTTGAAATTACAATAATCGCTGCAAGAAAAAATATATAAATCCGATGGTATGATTTTCTCATTTAATTGCATGTTATATTTCCTATATTTACGCTCAAATCTACAAATTATTATCTTACATTCGATTTTACAGGTCTTAATTATATTAAGTTTAAATAGTTCATTTTTTGTAACAAATTATTGAATAGGCTTATACACATAGATATCTTTACATACTTTCATATATAATATACATCTTCTTCTTTTTTTCTTATCTTTCGCATCAAACAAACGAGAACACATTTTGTAATTATGAAGCGACTAATCAAAGCACTTGCCTCTCCTTTATTTATGGCATCATTACTTATATTGCTGATTATCACCTTAGCCACAGCGACTTTTATCGAAAACGATTTTGGCGCACAAATTGCCCGCTATAAAGTTTACAATGCCTGGTGGTTTGAAGTTGTGCTTGTTTTACTGGCCATAAACCTGTTGTTACGAGTGTTCACGCTAAAACTTTATAAGCCTGCAAAATTCTCTGTTTTCCTTTTTCACATCGCTTTTGTTTTTATGTTGATCGGTGCAGGAATCACCCGCTATTATGGCGAGGAAGGCAGCATGCACATTCGCGAAGGCCAGGCATCAAACCGTATTCAAACCGTTGAGATGAACAACGGCAGTCGCGAAATCAAGCTTCCCTTTTCAATTTACCTGAACGATTTCGTTATTGATCGTTACCCCGGTTCAATGAGCCCTTCGTCATATTCGAGCCATGTAACCGTTCTTGAAAATGGCGAAAAACCCATGCCCTATCACATATACATGAACAATATACTGAAGTATAAAGGCTTCCGGTTTTTCCAGTCGTCGTACGACAAAGACGAGCAAGGATCCATTCTCTCGGTTAACCACGATCCAATTGGCACGGGAGTAACATATTTCAGTTATTTTTTACTGGCACTCGGCATGGTTTGGTCGCTGATTAATCCCAACACGTTTTTCAGGCGCACAACCGTAAAAGTTAAAACACTCATAGTAATGGCACTGGTTACCGGTGGTACACTGGTTACAACACCCACACAGGCACAGAATACCAATTACACAGCCGTAGATAAAGAACATGCTGAAGAATTTGGTTCGTTGCTTATTCAAAACAACCGCGGAAGAACAGAACCAGTTTACAGTTTTGCATCGGATTTGATGCGTAAAATAGCCCGCAAAAACAGTATCGACGGACTTACACCGGCTCAACTTTTTCTCGACATGAACCGCAGACCCGATTACTGGGCCACACAACCCATTATACGGGTAAGTAACGGAAAATTACAGGAAACACTGGGAATATCAAGCAAATATGTAGCATACAGCGATTTTTTCAGACAAAACAGCTATGTAATGCAGAAATTGGTGCAAATGGCATATGCCAAACCGCGGGCTTCACGCTCGAAATACGACAAAGCCATTATCAAAACCGATGAAAAAGTGAATATTTGCTATGGTATTTTTTCGGGAGAATACCTTAAAATATTTCCGGCACCGGGCAGCTCCGACAGCACCGCATGGTATTATGCAGAAAAGGCTGCACAGCTCACACAGGATAAAAATATTTCAACATTTTTATCGAACATTCTTCCCGCCTATTACAACGAAATAGCCAATGCCAACCAAAGCAACAATTACACATCGGCCAATAAATATTTAAAAGGAATTGAAAAATTCCAGCGCGAAAATGCAGGTTATGAGCTTCCGTCATCGAGCAAAGTACAAATTGAAATTTTATACATCAAGCACAATCCTTTCAAAACGCTTTTTCCCTATTACCTTGCTTTAGGAGTTATATATCTCATTGTTTTGCTGGTACTTATTTCAACCGGTAAAGAAGTTCCACGCTGGTTAAAATATACATTTTACTATGCCTTACTGGCAGGTTTCATTGTTCATACTGTTGGCTATGCAGCACGATGGTACATTTCGGGTTATGCCCCTATGAGCAACGGGTACGAATCGATGGTATTCATCTCGTGGGTAACCATTCTGGCCGGATATCTTTTCAACAAGAAATCGGCATTTACACTTACAGCTACAGCTGTGCTTGGCGGACTTACATTGATGGTTGCCAATTTAAGTTTTATGGATCCGCAAATCACTAACCTGGTACCGGTTCTTCAATCGTACTGGCTAACGATCCACGTTTCAGTTATTACGGCCGGATACGGATTTCTGGCACTGGGCGCTATTCTGGGTTTACTAAATATGCTGCTCATCATTATGAGCAATAAAAAGAACAGCGAAAATATATCAGGCACTTACACTGAATTAACAGTAATCAATCATAAAACACTCATTGCAGGGCTTTACCTGCTTACTATTGGCACATTTTTGGGTGCAGTATGGGCTAACGAATCGTGGGGACGCTACTGGGGCTGGGACCCGAAAGAGACCTGGGCACTTATCTCAATAATTGTTTATACCATTGTTACCCATGCCCGTAAGATACCCGGAATGCGCAGCCACTTTGTGTTCAACGTATTATCGTTATGGGGATTCAGCTCAATTATCATGACCTATTTTGGCGTAAACTACTACCTCAGCGGGTTACACTCCTATGCCGGTGGTGATTCGATTCCTGTGCCAACTTTTGTATATTACACAGTTGCAGGGTTTATTGCGCTAACGGTGTGGGCTTCGGTGAAAAATGAGAAGATTCAACCAAAATAACAT
>JAQIDF010000155.1 GCA_027858145.1 Prolixibacteraceae bacterium
GAACAGAAATTTATATGCGGAAGAAATATTAATGATAATCAACAGTCATGCTCTACACTTAAAACATGACTATTGAAATATCATCAAAAAATTTTAATATACACTATTTGCAGCCGCAATGTAAAGGCCGTAATAAAGAGCATAAGATAAGGCAGAGCACCCAACAGGAATGGCACATCCAAATACCGATTTTTTAATTTGCTCCTTGTTGTTATCGGTTGTTACAGCTACTACAACAATACCTATAGGCCCGGTTAAGCATCCCCACCAAAATGCACTTAGTATAGGTGGTCCTGTTTTTTCATCCTGCATTGAGCTGGCAATTGCTGCCGTGTTCATAATGTTGGATGTAGAATAATTATTGGCTTCAAGGTCGCTGTAGCTGGCATTATTCGTTTCAATGAATTGTGAAACTTCAGATATTTCATCAAAAGCTGAATATATCTCTGATTCATCGAAAGACATGTTAGATGCAAAACTAAATATTGATGCTGCAAATAATAAAAAGGTAGTTGTAATTAATCGTAATTTATTCATGATGTTTAGATTATGTAGGTTGAATTTTACTTAAAAATATTAGCGGAGAGAGGTTATCTTAATAAATAACCTCCACCAAAAAGAAGTGAGTTGACTAAACAACCCCATGCTGATTTCTTTAGCTGAGTTCCGTCAAAACCGGTAGTAATACCAACTACAAGCATTCCTACCCAGTTGAAGATACATCCCCATAAGAAGGCACTTACGAATGGTGGTGTGTCAGCGGTAGCATTCATAGCAATAGCTGCACTTGAATTGATGTTAGCAACCATTTCGTTGTTTGTGGCCTCTAAGTCTTTGTAGGTTAATTCTTCGTTGCTTTCAATGGTTGAAACCAACTCGTCAATTTCATTGAATGCTGTGTAAATTTCGTCTTCATTGAAACTTGAAACAGCTTGTATTTCTTTGTTGTCGTTTGTTGCTTCACCGACAAGTGTATAGGCTAACGATTGTGAACTAAACAGAACAAGAGCCAGAAAGACACTTAGTACAGATTGTAAAATTTTTTTCATTTTAATTAAGTTTAAAGTTACGGTATGTAGTTTATGTGAAATTATTCTTTTACCAAAAATTAAATAATCTCCTACCAAAAATATGTTATTACGCGCATATATCAAATAAGAATGTGGGTTTTTTTATAGTTTGAACCATGTTTTTTACAGACAGATGTTTTTTTATAACGTTGCAGCTTTAGATATTCCCCAATAAAATATTCAAATACCTCATAAAACTCAACAGTTATTCATTTTCCCTTTGCACTTTCTTATTTCCAACGGTCCACCTTGATTTGAATGTATAGATTTGAATATAAATACAGTTTGTATAATTCATTTTATCATCAGTTAAATAAGTGATGAAATACAAAAAAATAGTTCTAAAATATTTTTTAATCTTAAAACTAAATTCAAATGAAAAAGTTTTTAATTATTTTATTGATCAGTAGTTTTTCTTTTGCAGTAAAAGCACAAGAGGTAGCGCCTGTGTTTGTTAAAGGCGATAAAGTTGCTAACATTGGTATCGGATTGGGGAGTGGTCTAAGTTCATATTATAAAATGTCTATTCCTCCTATATCATTATCGGCAGAATATGGAATTATGGATAATATTCTTGAAAAAGGTTCTGTTGGTGTAGGAGCCTATCTCGGTTTTTCATCTTATAAATTTAGCGGATGGGGGTCTAATTATTCATCACGTACAAGTCGTGTTTATATAGGTCCTCGTGGTTCGTTTCATTATCCATTGATTGATAAACTTGATACTTATGCAGGTTTATCAATCGGGTTTCATTATTACAGTTGGAGTTATGAGGATGATGGTATTGATGATTTTTACGATTATAATAACAATGATCTGGGTGTATACTCGTACTGGTTTATTGGCGCACGTTATTATTTAACAGATAATTTAGCTGCAATGGCTGAACTTGGTTATGGTATTACGTACCTGAATATAGGTATTTCTATTAAATTATAATTCTTGTTAGATGAAATATATATATACTTACTATTTATCCTTTTGGGTATTGTGATAAATTCACATGCCCAAAAGTTTAAAAAATATCTCTTCAAATCAGGTGTCATCGAATACAAAATGGAGGGTAATGCCAAGGGAACCCAGATTGTTTATTGGGAAAATTATGGATACCGTGAAGCTTCTATTCATGGGTTGAAGGTGATGGGGATTGGCAGTTGTCAAGTTATTGTGTTTTGGAAACAGATGGAGCAGGGAGTGTATTTTTTACGATTGTATGACAAAAATGGGAAAGTGTTTTCCCGGAAAGTAATTAAGCAATAATAATTGCATTTTAACTAAATCAAGATAGAAGGAGTGTCAATATCATGCTTCTTTTTAATTATGTTTGAGTAGCCAAATTAAAAAGTATTATGTGGCAAATTTTATGTGTAATTTTTCTTCTTTACGGGGGTTTTGCATACGGTAACAATTCACCCGTTTTGAATGATTCAGCCTTAGTTGTTTTAAGTGATAGCGGGCTGATAACGGGGGAGCGTTTGTCTATAAGCGAAATAAGAGATATCATTGACAATTTCGATACCTACGACAATGTACGTTCAAATGGTATTGAAGAAGATTTTTTGCAACATATTATTAAAGAGGCTAAACGGCTTGATTTTGATTGGGGGGAGGCCAATGCTAAAAACATATTGGGTGTTTTGATGCGCGATCGTGCTGAATATGCCGTAGCAGCTAAACTACACGAATCTGCATTAAGCCTTGCAGGTTCAGATACAATAATTCAAATTTATGCGTTAAATAACCTGGGTGTTGCATATCGCCGGCTTGACAAGCCACGGATCGCCCTTGATTATCACATGCAGGCCCTTAAGCTTTCTGAACATTTTAGCGGCAATGCTGATGTTGCTACCCGAAGTGCCTGCATTGCCCTGAATAGTATCGGAAACATTAATCTTGCCCTTAACCAGCCCGGTAAAGCACTCGAAGTGTTTGGTCAAACACTCGAAATAGAAAAGAAGATAAATAACCACCTGGGCATGGCTATCAATTATCACAACATAGGCTATGCTTACGATGTCATGGGCGAAACCGATAAAGCCTTGAGCTATTTTTTGTTATCGCTTCAACAAAACGAAATCATCAATTCGGAGGTTGGCAAAGCTATTTGTTACAACAGCATAGGTGAGATATACCTCAAGAGGGAGAATGTTTCGAGAGCTTTAAAAGAATTTGAGCGGGCAATGGTCTTTGCAAAATCATCGGACGATAATTATTATATATCACAAAGCTACGCCAATTTAGGGGAGGCTTTTCTAGCAATGGAGAATTACGACAGAGCTTATGATGCTCTTATCAAATATAACAAACTTGCTTTGCAAATTAATTCTGGCTTGCTCGTTCAGGAGTCGTATAAGTTATTATCAGAATACTACGAGAAAACCGGGCAATATGAAAAGGCATTAGAAAACTATAAAATTGGTGTTGCTGCCAACGACAGTGTGGTTAACCAGCAAAACACCAGTTATTTGAATGAATTGCAGACTTTGTACGAAGCCGATAAAAAAGAACAGCAGATTGAGATGCTGACCGTGGAAAATCAAGTTAAAACACAACAAAATTATATTATTTTATTTGTAGCAATTATCGTTCTTTTAACTTTTATTGTAATTTATGTGGTAACACAAGTTAGGGCTGAGAAACAGAAAACAGAACTGCGTAGCAGTTTATTCCGGTCGATGATGAATCCACACTTTATTTTTAATGCACTGGGATCAATACAAAGTTTTTTATACAACAATGAACCACAGAAGGCAGCTGTTTATCTGGGTAATTTTTCTAAACTTACCAGGTTGATATTGAAAAATTCAAATAAAAACCTGATTACTTTGGACGAAGAAGTTGAGGCTTTGCGCAACTATCTTGAGATTGAGCAAATGCGCCAGCGTGAGTGCTTTAGTTATGAGTTTGATATCGATGACGATGTTGAATTAGATTTTGTATATGTTTTACCAACAATGTTGCAACCATTTGTTGAGAATTCGATTCAACATGGATTTAGAAAATCCGATTGTGGTAAAGGGTTAAAGGTGAGTATTTTGGTGTCGCAGAGTAATGATTATCTGCATCTGAAATTGAAAGATAATGGAATAGGAATTAACAGTAATGAAGGCTCGCCTGAGGGGCATCACAAATCAATGGGCTTGCTAATCTTTAAAGAAAGAATTCGTCTTTTTGAGAAAAAGTACAAAAAAACTGTTAATTTCGTAATCAAAGACTTAAGTGAGGTTAGTGAAAATGAAACCGGAACCTTAATAAGAATTGATTTTCCATTGATTGAGCCACATGATTAAAGCTTTTATTGTTGACGACGAACCTGAGTTGGTTGAACTGGACAAAGTTCTGCTTGAAAAGCATTTCGACGATATTCAAATTATCGGCAGTTGTGGAACTGTGGCAGAGGCTGTTGATTTTATCAACGAGTATAAGCCGCAATTGCTTATGCTTGACATTCGTCTTTCCGATGGTACTGGTTTTAACATTCTTCAAAAAATCAAACCTTATAATTATGCACTTATATTTATTACTGCCTACAACGAGTTTGCTATTAAGGCTATAAAGTTTAGTGCTATCGATTATATTCTTAAACCTATAGATGAAAATGAGTTTCGCGCTGCTGTAAACAGAGCCTTAAGTTCGATTAACGATGATGCCTTACACGGACAGGTGCAGACTTTTTTCAATTATTACGAACGTAAAACGCAGACCCGACGTATTGTTTTGAAAACTACCGAAGCCATTAATATTGTCGATGTGGGCGATATCACTCATTGTCGTAGCGAAAGTAATTATACCACTTTCTATATGACCGATGGTAAAAAAATAATGGTATCGAGAGTGCTGAAAGAATATGAGGACTTATTATCGGAATATGGCTTTTTCAGGCCGCATCATTCATTTTTGGTAAACTTAAACCATGTAACTAAACTTGATAAAACCGATGGTGGTTTTTTAATTCTTAAAGATGGCGTTGAAGTTCCGGT
>JAQIDF010000182.1 GCA_027858145.1 Prolixibacteraceae bacterium
TACGGCATGTACAGCGTATCGGCCGGAATCAACGATGTGGAAGTAAAAAAAGTAAGGCTATCCGAAAATTTTGAACTTGAAAGTAGAAAAGTACTTGAAGCATGTAACAATAAAACCAAACTCATTTTTCTGTGCTCACCCAATAATCCATCGGGTAACTTACTCAACAAAGATGAAATCATCAATATAGTTCAGAATTTTGAAGGTATTGTAATCGTTGATGAAGCGTATATCGATTTTGCCCCCGGCAAAACACTTCTGGCAGAAATCAACAATTTTCCCAAACTGGTAATTCTACAAACCTTTTCAAAAGCATGGGGACTGGCCGGCATACGACTTGGAATGGCCTTTACATCACCTGAAATCATAAACATCCTCAATAAAATCAAATTCCCGTACAACATTAATTCTTTAACGCAGCAAAAAGTAATTGAAACGCTGAAAAACACCAGCCAAAAAGAAAACTGGGTTAAAATTATTATCAACGAACGTGAAAGATTAGCAAAAGAACTTAATCAGTTTAATTTTGTAAAAAAGATACACCCAAGCGATGCTAATTTTCTTTTAGTAAAAATGGACAGGGCACGTGAGATGTTTGAATTTTTGATGGACAAAGGGGTAATTGTCCGCGACCGCTCAAAAGTAGCCCTGTGCGAAGGAAGCCTGCGCATAACTGTGGGAAGCCCCGCAGAAAACGATAAACTAATTCAGTACTTAACATTACAGCAATAATTATGAACGCTTTAAAAATTGAAATACCTTACGAAATTGACTCACCAGAAAGAACGCTTCATCACAAGAAAATCTTGCTGGAAAAAAAGTTCATGCGTGAGCTTTATACCGAATGGTATCAGTTTTTTAAAGATCAAATCAAAGAACTACCACAAGGCAAAACCCTTGAAATAGGCTCGGGTGGCGGTTTCCTGAAAGATATTCTACCAGAAGTCATCACTTCGGACGTGATACCATTACCAACAAACGACATGACACTTTCGGCACTTGACATGCCGTTTAATGATCATGAACTAAATGCAATTGTGATGGTTGACACCTTTCATCACCTGCCCGATTGTGAACAGTTTTTGAAAGAAGCATCGCGAACTTTAAAAAATGGTGGAAAAATATTAATGGTAGAGCCTGCCAACTCGCTGTGGGGCCGATTTATTTACACAAACTTTCATCATGAACCTTTCAACCCTAAAGGAGGCTGGACTTTTCCTTCATCAGGACCTTTGAGTGATGCTAATGGTGCATTGCCCTGGATAATATTGAAACGCGACAGGGAACTTTTTGAAGAAAAATTTCCAATGCTCCATATCTCAAAAATGAAAAACCATACACCTTTGAGGTACCTCTTGAGCGGTGGGTTTACACTTAAACAACTAATGCCGGACTTTATGTACCAGCCAATAAAAGCATTTGAGAAAATCATGTCACCCATACAAGCATTTTCAATGTTTTCAACCATTGTAATAGAAAAAAGAGATGACCAATAAAAAGAAAGCCTTATTCATCGACCGCGACGGAACACTGGTGCTTGAACCACCAATTGATTACCAGCTAGACAACCTTGAAAAACTGGAGTTTTACCCGGGTGTCTTCCGCAACATGCATTTCATTGCCAAAAATCTCGATTACGAGCTGGTAATGGTATCCAATCAGGATGGGCTGGGAACTGATTCGTTTCCTGAAGACACTTTTTGGCCGGCGCAAAATAAAATTTTACAAACATTCAAAGGTGAAGGCATAACTTTCGATGATATTTTGATCGATAAAAGTTTTCCTGCCGACAATGCCCCTACCCGCAAGCCGCGAACCGGCATGATGGGGAAATACATAGATGGCAGTTATGACCTTGCCAACAGCTACGTGATAGGCGACCGCCTCACCGATGTTGAACTGGCCAAAAATATCGGATGTAAAGCCATATGGCTGAGCAACGAGTCCGATGAGCTGCTTGCAAAAAAAGGGTTTGCAGAAGTTTGCATACTCAAAACCACCAATTGGGACGAAGTGTATGCCGAAGTGGCTAAAACCGACCGTACGGCAGCGGTAAAACGCACCACCAAAGAAACCGACATCGATATATGGCTCGACCTTGACGGTACGGGTAAAACCGAAATATCTACCGGACTGGGCTTTTTCGACCACATGCTGGAACAAATTGGTCGCCACTCGGGCATCGATCTGAAAATTAAGGTCAAAGGCGACATCGAAGTGGATGAGCACCACACCATTGAAGATACAGCATTGGCCTTAGGTGAAGCGTTACTGAAAGCCTTGGGCAATAAGCGCGGCATTGAGCGTTACGGCTTCTGCCTGCCAATGGACGATAGTCTTATTCAGGTGGCACTTGATTTTGGCGGACGCCCATGGATAGTATGGGATGCCGAATTTAAGCGCGAACGGGTTGGTGATATGCCCACCGAAATGTTCCTGCACTTTTTCAAATCGTTTAGCGATGCATCAAAGTGCAACCTCAACATCAAAGCCGAAGGCCAAAACGAACATCATAAAATCGAAGGCATTTTTAAAGCCCTGGCCAAAGCTATTAAAATGGCTATAAAGAAAGATGTGTTTAACTTTGAATTGCC
>JAQIDF010000213.1 GCA_027858145.1 Prolixibacteraceae bacterium
CGTGTTTTTAAGGGGGGGGTAGGTTAAAAAAAACTACAAAAACATTTTGTAAACGACTAAAATTCAGAATAATACAAACACAAAGCCGACTGACTTCAAGTTTTGTCGGTTTATAGTGACTGAGAATATAAAAAGCATAGGACAGGTTATCGGAATTTCGTCAGGGGCATCGCAAGGTGCAGCTCGTGGGTGGAATGCTTATTCAATCTCAAAGTCATCACTAAACTTGCTATTAAACCACTATGCACAGGAACTGCCCGATATTCATTTTTGTGCCCTGGCACCGGGCTTAATCGATTCAGGGATGCAGGATTACCTGTACACGGTAGACCATGAAAGATTTCCGGCAGTAAAAAAACTGCAAGATTCTAAACGTAGCGGTATTATGCCCGATGTGTACGAAGCTGCCGAGATTGTCACCAACGCAATTCCAAAAGTAAAACAATACCAAAGCGGCAGTTATGCCGATGTGAGGGAAATGTAATCAATACAAAATACAGGAGAGCATGCTCCCCTGTACTCTTATATTTTACTCTACAATTGCACTTTGAGGTGGTCCCAAATAAGTATAACGGGGATCACCGGTATAAACTACAATTTTTTGCAGTACAATGCCCGGATCGACCATCCATACTTTGATGATATGATTTCCCGAAACTTTGATATTCAATTCAGCTGAAGCAAAAATTGTATTATTGAGTACCGATTGCTCCCAATCTCTGAATGAATAACCTTCGTGCATATTTACTACCTGAGGTTCGCCACCATCAATTGAAACGGCAAATTCCAAACCTTCATCGTTATAAATATTTTGTGTAGGTGAAAGATGAAACTTCGCTTCAAATTTTCCGGTTGAAAAGAAATGAACGTCATATTCAAGAACCGGACTTCCAATATTCGGATCAACCGGATTTGAGTTTACAGGCACAGGGTGCATGGCAGATACTGTACGTCCCAACCCGGGTATTTCGCGCCATGAGGCATTATCGGCATCAACCTTGCGTGAAAAATTACCGGCTTCGATAGAAATACAACCTCCGGCTTCCACAAATCCTTTAATTTCTTTCTTATCTATTGCAGGTTTAAACACATTGGCATGTACCACAACAAATCTCCCCTCAGGCCCTGTAATGGTAACCGGTACACGATGCTCTCCTTCAGGTACATCTTTCCAGTTGGCCGAAACCTCAATACGGCTTTCGGGTGCTGCCCTTCCATTATTCATTGACAGGTTTAACCAATCCGTTCCGGCTTCGGCATCGAAGCGAAACGATTTAGAACCTCGTGTATATACATCGATGTGAGGCATTACAGTACTGTACGGGTTGATGACCGGCAAATCGAGTTCCTTCTGTGTGTTTGGCCACCATTCTTCAGATCCGGATACAGCAACACCCATAAGCGGTTTATCGGGCACATCGATATTCTTAACCTCAGGCATGGAATTCTTCTCAGGTTGTTGCCAATAAGTGTAACCAATGTGCGTCTGGTTCATCATATTGTTCCACTTACCACCTGAAACTTCATTGTGGTAATATTCGGTAATTGCGGCATCATTCTGATACAGCTGTCCGGCTTTTTGTGCAAGCTTATTGGTAACCGATCGGTTTTGCTTTGCATATAAGCGGTTTTTAGCCACTGTTACATACAAGTCATTTAAGTTTGAGCAAGCTTCAATCGGGTGTTTTACCAACTGATAATAAGCATCTTTCATATTATCGGGCAATTGACCTTCTACCTCAACGGCTTGATCAAATAATGCGTTGTAATTATCAACAAAATTTTCAGCTTCATTATAATTAAGAATACTGTACATTCCCGGGTAAATGGATTCGGGTTTACGACGGCTATTGTATTTTGTGTACATTGTCATTAAATGGGCAATATCTTCTGCCTTTTCTTCCCCAAATTGTTCTTTGGCCCACAAGTTAGCATAAGCATCCAGATCGTTGGCATTTATACGCTCAGGATTCCAGGCATAATCGAGCCAAAATGAAATTGGATATTCCATAGGTTTGAGGTCACCAACGTTAACCAGCCACAACTCTTTCACTCCATGTTCGTAAGCCAGATTCATCTGTTCCCATATACGGGGCAGCGGACTTGTATTTAACCATTTGTAATTACGTGGTCCGCCCACATAATCGAAGTGATAATAAATTCCGTATCCACCTGACCGTTCAGGTGTACCGGGTTTAGGAAGTTTACGGATGTTTCCCCAGTTATCATCACAAAGCAATAGCGTTATATCGTCGGGCACACGCATTCCGTGATCGTAATAATCCTGAACCTCTTTATATAATGCCCACATCTGCGGCACTTCCGACAATTCTTTACCGGTAACATCTTTTATAATGTCGCGCTGGTCGGCTACAATTTCTTCAAGCAATTCAATATTGGTATCTTCACTCATAGCCATATCACCGTCACCGCGCATCCCCATGTTGATAATAACTTCGCGATTGCCAATACGTTCAATGCCCTTACGCCAAAATTCACGTAATTCTTCGGCATTGGTTTCATAATTCCAGTGCCCTTTTTCTTTTTTGGCTTTCCATTCGGCATGAGCCCTGTCCATAGGTTCGTGGTGCGAAGTTCCCATCACAATGCCCATTTCATCAGCTATTTTACGGTTCATTGGGTCATCAGAATTGAAGCTCGCCCACCACATTGCAGGCCACATGTAATTTCCTTTCAGTCGAAGCATCAGCTCAAACACTTTCTCATAAAACTGATGGTTGAAACCGCCATAATTTTCAACAGCCCAACGACCTAATGCCGGTTCTTCATCGTTTAAAAATATACCCCGATACTTAACATTGGGTTCACCCAAATCATAACGTCCGTTTTTGATATAGACATTTTCATGCTTGTCGACTGGCACGTCGGCCCACCAGTGCCAGGGAGAGACGCCCATTTTGCGCGAAACATCGAGCAAACCGTAATAGGTTCCCCTTTTGTCGCTACCGGTTATAACCAATGCACGCTCAACACCGTCGAAAGGATTTTCAACTACTTCAATCAATGAATTCTCCCAATTACCTTCGATTTTACTTACATCAAGTTTACCGGCTTTTACCAATTGGTTGATTAACGGACTATTATCAATGCTGCCAACAATAACCAGATTCTTTTCACCGGGTATATTGTTCATAATAACATTGGGTTCACTACCCGTAACATTCAAAACATCTTCTTTGAAATAATTCACAATGCGCAATAAGCCTTCGTGGTCGTTGGCATCTATAACTACAGTGGCTGCTTTACCGTTTTCTACCAAAGGAAAGTTGGAGCCGTTATCCTGAAAACTCACGTAACCGGTGTCAAATATCTTTTGAACAGCCGATTTTTGTTTTTTACTATCATTACTCCCAGAACAAGCGACCATAAATAGCGCAAGTGCACCAATTATAATGTATCGCAACTTTTTTAAACAAGACTGAAATAGGTTCATTTGTGATAATATTTTAATTCAATTCTTTTTAAACAATATTAATGTGAAAGATACAAACAAAGAAATGAAAATACATATGTTTAAGGGTAGAAATATTTATCATATTCATGTAAAAAAGTACTCATAATCTATAAGGCAGGCATTTTTATTACAAATAAACAATGACTATAACTCATCGAACAAAAAACTAAAAAAACGCCTTAATAATTTTGTGTTCTCTTTCAAATTTATTATCTTTTTAAGTGCTGATAATTAACTTATTAAAACAAGTCATTGTTAAAACCAAAAATTATTTAATATGAACTACTCAATTTTTACATATCGAAACGTATTAATGCTCATTACGCTTTTCAGCCTATCATTTTTTGTCGCTTGTAACGATGATGAAGAACCTGAAAAGAAAGATAATGGAGAAGAAAAAGTATGGGAACCATATCAGGTTAAAGCCAACACCTCATTTCAATATAAGTATGAAAAGAAGGAAAATGACGAACTCGTTTCCGAAGGAACTTTTAACATTAATGTAGGAGACCCGGAAGTAAAAATAAGCGGAACAATTGATGGTAACCCTCTCAATTTGGAGGAAAGTGGATCTGACGATGTCACTGAAAATTTTAAAGACGCTATAGCGGCAACACCAGCTCTGTTGTTGTACAATCCCATATGGGAAGAAGGATTTATGGATCAGGAGCTTGAGGTTGGATATAGCTGGTCTTACCCTTTTGGTGGCTTGTATTATGAATTTGAAGTAACAGGAACTGATAGCTATGCAGGTTATGAAGGATACCTGATAGAGATAATTTATGATGATGGATCCGGAAACACCGAAAGGAGATATGCCTGTATCAATGAAAACCTTCCTCTTTCATTGATGACCCGCTTCATTGATAATCCTGAGGAATATTATTTGGAGCTTATTAGCTACGAAGAGTAAAAAGGTTTCTTTACGTAATGCAACAGCCGAACGGATTATTTCGTTCGGCTGTGATTTGTAATTATCAAATCATTTATTCTATCTTGCTCTTCTTGAGCTTTCACGCCTTGACTTTGAGCCGGATTCACTATTTTTATTGGTTTTTCTGCGTGAAGGACTTTCTTTTTTTACTTCAGTACTCTTGTTTGCAGATGGCCGCCGAACCTTCTGCCTTGCCGGTTTAGTTACTGTTTTTGACTTCTGCGGGGCACTACGGGTTACTTTTGGCACCTCATGCCTTCTGGTGTAAGTTTTACGTGCTGACGGCTGCTCTTTTTTATATGTGCGTTCATTTGTTCTCCAATCATTCTGAACCTTTCTTCGGCTATTGTTTTCTACTTTTTCCCCGGTATATGCTTCTGCATTTGGTCGTGATGAACGGCGTTGACTCAGCTCCCTGTGGTTCTCAACTCCTTTATTTCGCTCGTCAAATGAATAACCGGGCTTACTTTTTGCATAATCGTTACGGTGATATTTCTTGTCCAATTGATACGCTTTGTGAGCCCGTCGTTTGTGAACATATTGACATTTCATTTTAGGCCGGTAATAATCATAAACGTGATGGTGGTAAATATTTACTGCATAAGGCTTACGATAACTGAAGCTGTGCGGGTACTGTTTCCAGTGCCATGGTGAAATCCATGCAGAGGGATGAGAATATGTGAAATAGGTGTAAATTACAGGACGGCGTACATATACAGGTTCAATTATATAGTTGCGGCCATAAATGTATTCGTTACCAATAATCTGAACATAAACATTTCTTCTACTCTTCAGCATCACATCAATGGTAGCTACATCCTGGTATAAATCGTTGCCCAGCACAGCCTGTATGGTAATTACAAAAACACTGCCTTCTTTTACTTCTACAACACGCAAGTAATCCACATATCCGTCGTAGTTCAGGTCGAGATTTGAAACCCGCAATTCCGGATCATTCAACTTCA
>JAQIDF010000326.1 GCA_027858145.1 Prolixibacteraceae bacterium
ACTATATTTCTTACTCAAGAAAGTTTAAGAAAATTCGTCGCCGATTATTCCGATTCATTAACCGAAAACTTTCAGCACATAAAAAACATGGAAGAATGGTCGGTTAAAATTTATTGCGACCGGAAAGTCCTTTGCGAAAAAATTGACGAATTGAGCAATGAGGCTGCTGCTCTTGAAAAACAAATTATGGAGAGTTCTCCCGGGAAAGCCTATTTGCTGAAAAGGAAAAAAACCGATCTGATCGAAAATGAGATGGACCGGCTTTGTCACAAGTACGGACAGAACTATTTTAATGAATTTGAAAATCTGAGCGAGTCAACAAGTTTAAATAACTTACTTCCTAAAGATTTTACAGGAAGAGAGGATACAATGATCCTGAATGCTGTCTTTCTTGTTCATACAAAAAATGTGACTGGCTTTAATAATACAACAGAAAACATATCCAAACAGGATGGAAGTTTTGGATTTAACATCGAAATAACTGGTCCCTGGCCTCCATTTAGTTTTATTTCAATTAAAGAAAAATAGTCATGGACAATAATGTAATCGATCAATCGAAAGATATCACTATACTTGAATTGCTCGACAGGGTGCTGACCAAAGGAGTAATAATTACCGGAGACGTTGTTATTTCAGTAGCAGATATCGACCTGGTATATTTAGGTGTAAAGTTAATGCTGAGCTCTGTTGAAACTATGGAGCAATTAAAGGCCGGGAAGGCGATAAAAGAAATATAATTCATTAGTTGCATTGCCATGGGAAAAATGATTTACGCCATATTATCTAATACTAATTCAGACAAACTTAATGCACTGTTGTTTGGAATGAAGGGTATCTCGGGAGAGAACCTGATTACTGTTACTTTTAATGAGATATCTGCTGTGGTCAGCCACATTAAAAGAGAAGAATTAATCGCAGATCAAGCCAGTGCCATCGCTTTTGCGGGGATCATTGAAAACATCGGACAACACTTTACGCTTCTTCCCATGCGATACGGTTCCATGTTGGAATCAGCTGAATTGATTCAGAAAATGCTTGAAAAAAATTACTCTGAATTTCAACAAAACTTACAGAAAGTTGAAAACCAGAGTGAATTTGGTCTGAAAGTTTTTTGTGATTCCGAAAAATTAAAAGATGAAATGCGATTAAAGTCCGAAACAGACGATAATCCTTCCGTCAAATCGGACGAGGGGATTAAAAAATCAGTGTACCTCGATTATATGAATAAGAAACTGAAAGAGCACCATTTAGAGGAAAAGCTACTAAATTATATTGATGTGGTCATTGCTGAGTTTACCGAAAAACTCACCCAACTCAATGCAGTATCTAAAATCAAAAAAAGATGCACTGCAACTATCCTGATCGATGCGGTTTTTTTATTGAAAAAAGAAAAGAAAGACGAACTGGTTCAAGTTGTTAAGGATTCACAAAACAAGCATCCAGAGCTGAATTATACCTTAACCGGCCCCTGGCCTCCCTATAATTTTGTTGACATTAACTTAAAATAATTATCACATGAGTGAAAATAAAATACTTTGTAATACCGATACTGTTGACCTTTCCATCGAAGATATTTCAGAAGAGTTTGACAAATTAAAAAACATTGAAGACTCCAAACTTTCCTTGAATCCTGAAAATGCCGATTCAGGATTGGCAAAACTGGTATTAACCCTGATTGAACTAATCAGGAAATTAGTTGAAAAGCAAGCGATGAGGCGAGTTGATGGAGGTTTATTGACCGAGGAAGAAATTGAACGGATGGGAGAAACTTTAATGAAACTGGAGGATAAAATGGAAGAACTCAAAAAATACTTCAACCTCACCGACAGGGATTTAAATATTGACCTCGGTCCATTGGGCGATTTGATGTAGGCAACAATTTCAACAAGAAATACATGGAGAACGAGATAATGGGTAAAATTTTGGGGATTGATTTAGGAACGACAAACTCCTGTATGGCTGTAATGGAAGGTAATGAATCGGTTGTGATCCTGAATGCTGAAGGACACCGAACTACCCCATCAATTGTCGGATTTACAAAAAGTGGTGATCATGAAATCGGTCATCATGCTAAAAGGCAGGCTGTTACTAATCCAGCCAATACCATTTTTTCCATTAAAAGGTTTATGGGTGAAAACTTCAATCAGGTTCAAAAAGAAATTAGCCGGGTTCCCTATCAGGTGGTGAATGGCGAAAACAATACTCCCCGCGTAAATATTTTTGGACAATTGTATTCACCTCAGGAGATTTCGGCCATGCTTCTGATGAAAATGAAGAAAACAGCCGAAGATTATTTAGGGCAGGAAATAAATGAGGCTGTTATTACCGTGCCTGCCTATTTTAGTGACTCGCAAAGGCAGGCAACCAAAGAAGCCGGAGAAATTGCGGGTCTCACAGTCAAACGTATAATCAACGAACCAACCGCAGCTGCATTGGCTTATGGATTGGATAAAAGACATTCCGACATTAAAGTTGCGGTTTATGATCTGGGGGGAGGAACTTTCGATATTTCGATTCTCGAACTCGGGAATGGTATTTTTGAAGTGAAATCAACCAATGGAAATACCCACCTGGGTGGCGACGATTTTGACCAGACAATCATTGATTGGTTAGTGAATGAATTCAGGATAGACCATGGAGTGGACCTACCCAAAGATTCAATCGTACTTCAGCGTCTGAAAGAAGCAGCCGAAAAGGCGAAGATCGAATTAACCACTGCGCTTGAAACCGAGATCAATCTGCCTTATATCACGACCGTTGATGGTAGCCCCAAACACTTGGTTAAAAAACTTACCCGGGCCAGGTTTGAACAACTTATCGATAGCCTTCTTCAATCAACCATTCTATCCTGTCAGCAGGCGCTAAAAAATGCCCGGTTAAAGTATTCCGATCTCGATGAAATTATACTGGTTGGAGGATCTACCCGAATTCCGGCCGTTCAGAAAATGGTTCGTGAATTTTTTGGTAAAGAACCTTCCAAAGGCGTAAATCCTGACGAGGTAGTTGCTATTGGTGCAGCCATTCAGGGAGGAGTTCTTTCAGGCGAAGTGAAAGATGTGCTGTTGCTCGATGTAACTCCGCTTTCTTTGGGCATCGAAACCCGTGGTGGTGTGATGACCCGGCTGATCGAAGTCAATACAACAATTCCTACCAGACAGTCAGAGGTTTTTTCTACAGCAGCCGACGATCAATCTTCAGTTGAAATACACGTGTTGCAGGGCGAACGACTTATGGCCAACCAGAACAAAAGCATTGGCCGTTTTCACCTCGATGAAATACCCGCATTAAGAAGGGGAATTCCGAAAATTGAAGTAACCTTCGACATCGATGCCAATGGAATCCTGCATGTGACGGCCAAAGATCAGTTAACCGATAAATCACAGAAGATCCGTATTGAAGCTTCTTCCGGACTTACGGAAGAGGATATTTCGCGCATGAAAGACGAAGCCCGGCAACATGCTGAGGAAGATAAAGAACTGAGGTATAAAGTAGTTAAAAAAAATCAGGCCGAAATTCAGATCATAGAAACCGAAAACCTGATAAAAACAGTCGGAAAAACCCTTCCGGCTGATAAAAAAGCTGTGATTGAAAAGGCACTTGAAGAATTAAAATTAACATATAGTGGTGATTATTTTACTGATATGGTTGAGGCCATGGAAGACCTGAAGTCGATATGTCAATCTGTTGGAGAAGAATTTTTGAAGGGTGAAGATTGATCAGTATTTATAACGTGATATCATGAAACGAGCATGAGCGGTAAGCTTCTCATAGAAGAATGATTGGATGCGAGTTAAATGCGGGTTAAATCGTTTTAAAAGGGGTATTGTTATGAATGATCAAGACAAAACAAAAGATGAACTTATTGCAGAGTTGCAGGAATTACAGCAAGAGTATAATTCCTTAAAAGAAATTTCAGAGAATGTTATAACCGAGCGAAAACAGATTGAAAAAGCATTGAAAGAAGCGGAATGGAAGTTCCGTGCTTTATTTGAAAACGGACCTATAGGTGTTGCTTATCATGTAATGGTAAATGATACGTTTGGCAAACCAAAAGATTACTTTTTCCTTGATGCAAATGAAACGTATCGGGAATTAACAGGAGTTGACCCACGTGGGAAATTAGTTACTGAAGCATTTCCTGGTATCGAAAATGACCCTTTTGACTGGATTGGAACATTTGGGAAAGTTGCCCGCACTGGTGAAGCAATAAGTTTCGAACAGTATTTGGAACCAAACCAACGTTGGTATAATTGTGTCGGTTATCAATACAAGCCAGACCACTTTGTTGCGGCTTTTATAGAAATTACAGAGTGGAAACGGGCTGAAGAAAAGCTAAAAGAAAGCGAAGCGGTAAAACAAACAATGGTTTCAAATATTGGTGATGTGATAGTTATTATCGACCAAAATGAAATAAACCAGTATAAAAGCCCCAACGTTACAAAATTATTTGGTTGGAAACCCGAAGAATTGGTTGGGAAAAGTACTTTCGATAATGTACA
>JAQIDF010000333.1 GCA_027858145.1 Prolixibacteraceae bacterium
TTATCTTTATTCAGCTCATAATTCATATAAGAATTTAAATCAATACTATTTCCCTCAATATTAGATGAATAAACTGCAGATGCTTTTGTTAAAAAATCAAATCCTCCTGTATTTTCTGAAAAATCAAAATTCTTTATGAGTGTTGGAATTTCATGTCCAATTGTCTGGATATAAGTATCTAAATATTTTCTTTCGTTTATCCTCATTTAATCAAATTATTTAAACACAAATATACTCAATTTAGTTGTCAAATCCTTATAATACTGCGGTTTCTGGGCATGAAGCACAACAGGGTTATAAAACACACACGCAATACAATATACACCGGGTTACACCCGGCGCTAATCACGTTCAAACCCGTTGGGTTTGGTATTTGTCAATCAGGCAGGAATGCCTGATCTACTAATGAAAAACTTCCTTCATCACCTCAAGCGAACGAATTTCACCCATACTATCGAAGTGTAAATGGTAATACCCGATAACCATTTCAAGCATGCGGGTACGTTGATCGCCCGACAGCTTATATTCCTTAAGCTGGTGCAGATCCATAGAGATAAAATCGGATACCAGAACTGAAATTTCGCGGTTAGGTGTTTCCAGCGACATGGGTTTCAGCCCTGTAAAACTTCCGGTTTTCATATCGAACCAAGGATTAGCGGGTGAATGGTTGTTTTGCATGCCAAACCCCAGGTTCCCGAGCAGACGTATCAAAAACCAAAGGTGAAAATTGGCAACACCATCTTCCAGCGAATCGAGGTATTGTACAGAATGGTAAATAAAATCAAACAAGTGGGTATCGGGCTCTTCATTCTGCAATACCTTATATAGAACCTCCGAAAGGAAAATCGACATGGTACTTTTCACCACGTTAAAAGGTATCGACTGAAGAACTTCGGACATCCGGAATTCTTTAAGTCGTTGCATCTCGCGGCCGGCTTTATGATAGGCTTCAATATCGAGCAGGAAAAACGGCTGCAGCAAGCCACTTTTTTGTTTCGATTTAGCGCTACGCACACCGTTGACCATATAAACCTGACGGCCGGCCACCTGTGTGTACAATGTAAGTATAATGCTTGTTTCGGAGTATTTCAGCGATTTTAGTACAACCGCCTTCGATTTTTCAATCATCGGATAAAAGCAATTTTTGTCACTACCGACTCCTGCCCTTCGTTGGCAGCACAAAACACCAGGTAAATACCCGTATGCACCCTGTTTCCGGCAAGGTCGCGACCATCCCATACGGCACGTCCGCCAATCGATGTGGTTTCGTAAACCAGACGACCGCTCACTGTTGTGATTTTAACATTGGTATCTTCCATCATACCATTAATGTAAATATCACCTTCGTAACCAGGGCGAACAGGGTTGGGATAAGCATACACATCTTTAAACTGATTATAGGCATTTTTCGAATCGGTGCGGAATGACACCAAACCAAGATCAGTTCCAACATACAAGTCGCCATTCGCACCATCATAAGCCATACTAACGATAGTGTTTGACAACAAATTTGAGTTTTCGGCAGTATAATGTGCCAACTCTTCAGTTCCATCAGCACTCACAAGAAATAAGCCCGAATTATCGGTACCACACCATTTACGGTTACCGCCATCTACCAAAATATTAGTAACTTTTTGTGTGCGCAATAACGGATGATAAATGCCATCATTCTGGTCGACACCAGGTTGAAGGGCATAAAACGGATTTTCATCAAAAACATTATAAGGGCGGGGATATCTTGCGACCCCCTTGGCTGTTGCAACCCATATTTCACCGTCACGATCCTCCGCAATATCATAAACATCATTCATTACCGTAATAACCTCATCGGTACCATTCGAGAAATAACTGGCCACATTCAAATGCTTTTTATCTGTCCCGTCGGCAGACATCACATACAAACCTTTGGTCATATTGTTGGGTATAATTACCCAAATCTGGTCATTAGATGTAGCCAGTACTTTTCCTACCATATAATTATTAGCAACCTCGGGTAAAAGATAGTTTTCCCATTCGCCACCTGGTGTTTTTTTATGCAAAACGTGCTCTACTTCACTCGTCGTAGCCCATAGATTACCATTGCTATCGAAATCCATTCCACCAACACGCACATAATTTTCACCGGGATAAATATTTTCAAGTGTTGAATTTGTTTCGTTGTAAGTAGTAATATGGTCGCCATTTTTAAACTCAATTATACCACCACCCCACGATGCAGCAAAAACATGGTTGGGATATCCCGGTTTCGCAATTACATCCACTGCATCGCGTAAATCACCCATTGAAGGGGTATTATATTTGTTGAAGTATTCCCACTGCCCGTTTGCATACCCTTTAATATGGGCATCTTTCCACACATTGTTCCATGACGTAGAACGCCCGCCGCTGGCAACCCATAACTTATTATCAGAAAACGACATCGAATAGTTATCGTTATTTGATGGGCCTGACGGTGAAACTCTTTCGTATTGACCGTTGCGGGCACGTATCGCCCCATAATTTTTATCGGCAATCCACAGCGAACCATCACTGTCTGATATTGCTGACCTTGGATTTTCATTCAGCCCTTCAAGTTGATAATCTGTTATAATATCTTCCCTGCCCAGAGTATTTAAATTGTAGATAGAAATATTCCAGGAAGAAACAATTACTTTATCATTTGAAATTTTAAAATCGTTGATATTATTTACTGAACTTAGCGGCTTTTCCCATAAACTGCCGGCAACCATACGGTAAATTACATCATCGTTGCTTCCATTACCTTTGTGCACTGCCCAAATGCGTCCCTCAGTATCAATTTCTAAAATATTATAATTATAGTCTTGTAAAAGCTCATCTTCAATATAATTCCAATATGAATAATCAAGCAAATTATTACCTTGAATTTCGGCATGTTTAATTCCTGTATCGGTTCCGGCATAAATATCATTTTCTGAAACAGCAACATCATAAACGGGTTGATAATTACCCTGGTCGCCAATAATAAATGAATCTTTTATTTCGAGACGCACCATATCTATAACAACAATTCCAAAGCCACATGCCAGATAGCAATAATCGCCATAAGATGTTGCATTGTATATCATTTTATTGCCAGACAAACTTTTTCGCTTTATATCTGAAAACGGGTGCACAGTGCCATCCTCCTGAATCACATCAACCATTGAACTCTCGTAATATACAACCAGGCTTTTAGTTGCATAATTAAATTCAAATCCGCTAAAGTCGGAGCCAGACAAACTATCAATTTTCGAAAAAGTATTCACCGAGTTATCAGTTTTATTGTAATAAAATAATCCCCCATCGGAAATGAAAAAAATCCTGTCTAACCCTTCTGTAACCTTCAGAGCACTGGAATATGAAAGGTGATAGTTCCAGTTTCGGCTTGTTTCCTGGGCCAGGATAACCAGACAAATAAACAATAATGTGGCAATTAAGTAGAGACGTTTCATGTACACTTATTTATGCTTCTTTTTTGCTTAAAAAATCAATTAGTTTAGCGGTTGCCCTTCCCCGGTGGCTGATAGTATTTTTGAGTGAAAGATCCATTTCTGCAAACGATTGATCATACCCTTCGGGTTTAAATACCGGGTCGTAACCAAAACCTTGCTTTCCCCGGGGATCTTTCAATATTTCGCCATCCACAATGCCTTCAAACAACCACTCTTTCCCATCAATTATCAGAGCAATAACAGTTTTAAAACGGGCTTTACGATTATTTATTTTGTCCATCACGCTAATCAGCTTCTGCATATTATCGTTTGAATCCCTTTGGGGACCTGCATATCTAGCTGAATACACACCCGGGGCCATATTCAATGCTTCAACTTCAAGGCCTGTATCGTCGGCAAAACAATTATAGCCGTAACGTCCGTAAACAAAGTGGGCTTTCTGCAAAGCATTCCCCTCAAGGGTTTCCGCTGTTTCAGGAATGTCTTCGTTGCATCCTATTTCTGCAAGACTTAAAATTTCAAAATGACTCCCGAGAATTTTTTGAACCTCGGTTAGTTTATGTTTATTATTGGTGGCAAATACCAGCTTCATACCCTTGTTTTTTTTGATCTACAAATGTAATCAATCTGAATTATTCATTACAAGCTTGAGCCAATTTTGACAAATCCAATATCTTAACCTGCTTATAACGGATATCCACAATCTCTTCTTCCTGTAACTGCATCATTGTACGCCCAACCGAAGGTCTGGCTACTCCAAAAAGCTCAGCCAGTTCGTTTTGTGAATGTTTCAATTTGAAATTTGTACGACCATCTGCTTCCTCGAACAAATAAAACGCCAACTTCGCCTTCAATGACTTGAATGAATGAAATTGCAATTTTTCAGATAAAAACTGAGCCCTTGAAGAAATCATCCCCAGGAAATTTTGCAACACAGATGCATTATATTGAAACAATGCAAGCAACTCATTTCTGGGAACAACAATAAAATGCGCCTCACTGTATGATATAATACTTACCGGATAACGGTTCTTTTTTCCAAAGATAAAAGCCGGAGCTAAAACCGCGGGGGCATGCAAGTCTTCAATTTTCAGACTGCGCCCGTCAGCCCCGCTCATCTCACCCTTTACAACCCCTTCGGTAAGGATCATCAGGCTTTTGCATTCTTCACCCTGTGACACCACCAATGCATTCGTCCCAAAGCTCCGTGTTTGAAAAACGATACGCTGGAACAAACGGTCAAGTTCTTCACCGTTCAAACCAGCGAATAATGGCATTTGTAATAAATTCTCCTTCATTCAATTTTAAAATATACTCCAAATGTAACAAACGTGACAACTTTTTTGATTACACAAGCCTACTTTTGTTTCGAAAATAAAACAAAACACATGAAGCGGGAAATAATTAAAATAGACGAAGAGTTGTGCACTGGTTGCGGAGTATGCGTACCGAATTGCCACGAGGGTGCCTTGCAAATTATTGACGGGAAAGCACGGTTAATAAGCGACTTGATGTGCGACGGCCTTGGAGCCTGCATTGGTCATTGCCCCAAGGGAGCCATCACCATTGAAAAACGCGAGGCCGAGCCTTACAACGAAACAAAAGTAATGGCCGAAATGGTGAAAAAAGGGCGCAACACGATTGTTGCACACCTGAAACACATGCTCGAACATAACGAAACAGCCTTTTTGAAAGAAGGGATCTACTATATGAAAAACAACCCACACGAGCTTACTTTCAACATTGATGATGTGATTGACGAAGTGTACGACAACAAACCCAAAGAAAGTGCCGGCTGCGCTACCGGGGGATGCCCCGGATCGAAACCTCAAACATTTGCCAGGCCACAAGGGTTCCAGGTGTCATCAACTGCCACCGGGCAAGCTTCACA
>JAQIDF010000399.1 GCA_027858145.1 Prolixibacteraceae bacterium
GGATAATGTGTTATTTATATTCGGTCCATGTACCAGTTTAATGTTTTTTCCAGTTTCCTGTATTCCATTAAATCCGATATGATTTTTTTTAATCTCATGAAAGCCGTTTCGCTTTTTACCACATAATCGACTGCTTTATGGTGTAAACAATTTACAGCAACCTCAATTTTATCCTGGCACGAGAGCATAATTACCGGAGTGTCAGGGTTAATTGCCAGTATTTTATCCAGAACATCAATACCGTTCATGGCACTTTTATCTATTCCATCGAGATAATAATCTAAAATGATGATATCGGGATTGTGCGATAGGTTTGCCAAACAATGTTCGCCTGTTGCGTAAGTTTCGATATCGAAATCGGCATGTTCAAGAAATTCAATTTCAAGCAATTTCAGGAACATAGTATCATCATCTACCAGAAAGAGTTTTATTTTATTCTCGTTTTTCATTTAGTGTATCTTTAATGGAGTTTAATTCTATTTCTAATTCATTACATGCCCGTTTACAAACCGATTCGACCTGAAAAACCAAGTCGGGTATTTCATCAGACTCTAATTGGTTACTTGCAAAATTCTGTATCTGTTTGGCAATATTTTCATAACCGCCATTGATACCCATAATTGAAAAGGAAGGTATGATTTTGTGCATAGAAGCATACAGTAAGTCCCAATCTTCATTAAGCAGACTCTGTTTCATGGTACTGATTAAGGGAGGCGTTTGTTCTAAATAAAGTGAAATCATCTGCATCATCAATTCCGGGTTAGATTTTGTGCGACGAATCAAATAATCAAGGTTAATGCATTTCAATTTTTGAGTTTCACCTTCTTCTCCATGCTTACTACCTGTATCTTTAAACGTTTTTTTAACCAAGCCAACAATTTTATTGTACAATAATCTTTCGTCAACGGGTTTTGCAATATAATCATCCATTCCGGCAGCTTCGCATTTTGCAAGGTCAACGGTAGTTACATCTGCCGTTAAAGCTATAATTGGAACGTTTAAATTCATTATTGTACGTATGTGCTTCGCAGCCTTAAACCCATTCATTTCAGGCATATGCAAGTCCATCAATATGATATCGTAAGATCTGGTTTTGAGTTTTTCGACAGCTATTTTCCCGTTTCCGGCAATATCGCAGGCAAAGCCGAAATCTTCCAAAACAGTTTTCATCAACAGCTGATTCAATACAATATCTTCGACCACCAATATTTTTAAACTTTTAACGTCAAAATCTATTTCCACGATATCGGTTTCGTATTCAGGCTCGGCGTCTGTTTTTTTGAAATCCAGATTAAAACGAAATGTTGAGCCTTCGTTAATTTTGCTTTCAACATGAATGGTTCCGCCTTGCGGTTCAACCAATTGTTTCACTATTGCCAGTCCAAGTCCTGTTCCACCAAACAACCTCGAGGATCCACTGTAAGCCTGTTGGAAATTTTCAAATATCTTATCGAGTTTGTCTTCAGCAATTCCAATTCCTGTGTCGGAAACCACAAATTCGATGTTAACTTTTTCATCATCTTCTTCCAACATGTGCACCTTTACTACAATTTCACCCTGAGATGTGAATTTAACTGCATTACTGAGAAGATTAAGAATAATCTGGTGTAAGCGCACGGGGTCGCCAACGAGTACTTCCGGAATACCTGAGTCGTACTCTTCAATCAATTTTATATTTTTTTCTTGAATTTTCAGCTCAAACAAGTGGTGTATGGACGATATTGAATTCGCCATTTTGAAAGGTATTTGTTCGAAAACCATTTTCCCGGCATCTACCTTGGCCAAATCGAGTATATCGTTAATGAGAACAATTAATGAATCGCCGCTTAATTTTATGGCATTGAGATATTCCTTTTGTTTTGAAGATAAATCGGTTTTGAGTAATACTTTGGTGAATCCGATAATCGCGTTCATCGGTGTACGTATTTCGTGGCTCATGTTTGACAGAAACTGCTGTTTTGCTCTAACGGCATCTTCAGCAATTCTTGTAGCGTGCTCAGCTTTCGCTTTTGCAGTTTCAGCAATTCTAGTGGCCTGCTCGGCAACTTCTTTTGCCTTGATATTATCTAATTCAATTATTTTTCGTTTGGTAATGTCAGTCAGGGTCATGAAGCATTGTTTATCATTAAGGCTGATGATACCGTCGATTTTCACATAAACCGGCCCATTATCTTTTGACGCAATGATAACTTCACAAACTTGTTTCACTTCACTTGTAAAAACATGTTTAAATAATTCATCGAACTTGTAACGGGTACCTTCCGTAATAAATAATCTAAATTTATTGTCAATCAGCACAGAACGCTCTTGACCAAGAATACGTAAAGCCATATAATTCAATCCGGCAATTTCGCCATTTGCTGTAAGTGTTAAATAGCCTGAAGGGGCATAATCGTAAAGTTCTATGTATTTTTTTTCTACAATTTCGGCCTCTTCTTTTGCAAGAACGAGTTCTTCGTTTTGCATTTCAAGTTCGATCTGATAGACTTCTAATTCATGAATTAACTTTAGCATATCCGATTCAAAAAGTTCTGAATTTGTATTAAGCCTTTTGCCTTTCAACAATTTTTCAGCTTTTTGTCGCAGGTAAGCTGATTCTGATTTGTTTTCATTTCGATGCATACTCGATATATTATTTTATTCTACCGTGCCGAGTTTTATTTTATTTTCTGTTTAATGTTCAACCCCTATATTTGTGTGTTTCCTGTTGCTCTTTCCGTGGGCTATGCTTCGGAAAGCTCAGCAAACACCCACGGTTATTGAAATTTAGCCACTTAGTGGCTGCTTCATATTCCATCTTCGGATTGTACTCACAACTTAGTTCGAATTTCATTTTCTTTTTTAAAGTTCTGAAAGAACTTAATTTGAATAACCGTGGGTGTCAGCCCACGGTAAATGCTGCAAAAATCCATAAAGCCCTGAAAGGGTTTAATTTCAGTCTTATGGGAAATATTTTTCATCCATTTCAATCTCGTGTTCTTTGAGCAACCTTCATAATATATCTTCAATTTGTTCAACCCCTTCGGGGCTGCGTGTTTCCTGTTGTTCTGTCCGTGGGCTATGCTTCGGCAAGCTCAGCAAACACCCACGGTTATTGAAATTTAGCCACTTAGTGGCTGCTTCATATTCTGATTGTACCCACAACTTAGTTCAAACTTCATCTTCTTATTTAACATTTATAATAAATTGTGCTCTTTTAATAATTCATTTGCTTTCTCCAACTCCACTTCCATTTTTTTTGCCTTCGTAATTTCGATCAGTGTAATCACCAGTCCGTCTATACGATCGTCAAAAGTGCGATAAGGCATTATACGAACAGTAAACCACCTTCCATCGTTTGTAGAAACGGATGTTTCTTTTAAAACTAATTTGTTTAATACCTCATTGGCATGATCGGTCATTTCGGGGTAATTCAAATCGGTGACCATGTCGGAAAAAGGCCGCCCGATATCTGTTTGGCGTAACTTGAACAATTTTACGAGCTGTTCGGTATAGCGGCGAATGTTTAATTTTTTATCGAGAAACAAGGTGGCTATATCGGTGCTGTTCAGCAAATTTTTAATGTCGTTATTGGCTGAAATATAATCAGATATTTTGCTTTGTTGCTCCGCATTAATGGTTTGCAGCTCTTCATTAAGGCTTTGCAGCTCTTCTTTAGATGTGGTTAACTCTTCATTGGTTGATTGCAGCTCTTCATTAGCCGATTGCAGTTCTTCGTTGGTCATTTTCAATTCTTCCTGTGTCGTCTGCATCTCTTCCTTGGCACGTTGCAGTTCAAGTTCTAATTCCTGCCTGTCGAGCATTGAGTTTTGTTCTCCCGGTTTAATTTTTTTGCCGGCTGTTTTGGGCCGCTTTTCTACATCAGAAAATACAACTATTATTAACCCTTTAATTGAATCGGGTTTTTCAATGCGTTGTAAGGTAACATTCACAACCTGTGATCCCCCATTGATGTCTACAACTATATGATGTAACTTTACAGGTTCATAATTTTGTTTCGCTTTTCTGATTGATCCGGGCAGTTCATTTCTCAATCCCTCGCGGGCCATGGCATAAATATTCATGTTTGCTTTTCCTGCGGCCGGTTCTAAATATGTGCCCGTGCGGCCGGTTATGTATAAAATGTCGCCCTCCTGATTGATGAGTACACTGGCAGGTGCAAAGTTTTGCAAAATCAATTGATCGGCCAGGGTTTGAATGTTTCCGGCAGTATTTGCTGGTTTAATATCCTCCGATGGCTGTATCCTCTTATTAGAAAAAGAACTTGGGAAACTTAAAATATCTTTGCCTGTTGAAATTGAGGAGCGTTTGTATATTTTTAATTTTGAATCAATAGGAGTAAACTGCATATGCTTAGAGTTTTCATTTTCTGAGCTGCCAAGCATCATTACCCCACCGACATTGAGACTGTAATGAAACAAATTCATTAGTTCTTTCTGCAATTCGGGTTCCATATAAATCAATAAATTCCGACAAGTTAAAATGTCTAATTTTGTGAAAGGAGGATCTTTAATTACGTTGTGAGGAGCAAACAATATCATTTCGCTAATATTCGTTTTTATTGTATATACATTCCCGTTTTTGGTAAAATACCGGTTTATACGTTCGGGCGAAACATCGGCCAATATATTTGAATTAAAAATTCCTTTTCGTGCTATGTCAATTGCATCGACATCGATATCGGTTGCAAATATTTGCAATGAAATTTTCTTATCCTTTTCTAATTTTTCGACAGCTTCTTTAAAAACCATAGCTAATGAATAAGCCTCTTCGCCTGTTGAACAACCAACAATCCAAGCCCTTAACACATAACCGCTGGACATTTCTTTGAACAAACCGGGCAGGATTACATTTTTCATTTTTTCCCATACCAGGGTATCGCGGAAGAAATTAGTTACGCCAATTAAAAGCTCTTTAAACAAGATGTCTAACTCTTTCGGGTTCTCCTGCAAAAAGCGAACATAGCTGGCAATTTTATCAATTTGGTGAACACTCATACGCCTTTCTATACGGCGAAACAGCGTGCTTTTTTTATACAACGAAAAATCGTGATCGGTGTGGGACCGTAACAGTATAATGATTTTTTCGATATTGGTTTTGCTTTTGTTGTCAATTTCGGGTTTCAAAACCATACCGGAGCTATGTTTAAAAAATGCAATTAATTTTGAAAACAGTTCATCGGCAGGGGCTGTAATATCTATTATTGTGGCATTAATTGCGCTTTGTGGCATTCCGTCAAACTTCGCTGCTAATGGGTCTTGTACCATCGTAACACCATTTTTTTCTTTGATGGCTCTTAAACCTAAACTCCCGTCGGAACCCATACCTGAAAGAATAATACCAACACCGTCCTTTTGTTGGTCTTCGGCTAACGACCGGAAGAAATGATCGATCGGAAGACGCAGCCCATTCATCTCAACAGGCTCGAAGAGAAACAGATAGCCTTTTAACAGGGACATGCTTTTATTGGGGGGAATCACATAAACATGGTTAGGCTGAACTTTCAACCGATCGCTTGCCTGTATTACTTTCATCTTAGTGGTTCGTTGCAGCAATTCAGGCATTACACCAACATGGTTAGGGGCAAGATGTTGAATTACCACGAAAGCCATTCCATTATCTTTTGGTGTATTTTCAAAAAATTGTTCTAATGCTTCAAGCCCCCCCGCTGAAGCACCAATACCAACAACGGGAAATCCCGGTGAAGGAAGATTTTCATTTTCGACTTGTACTATATCCTTGGTCTTACCTGTTGTAGTTGTTCGTTTCATATGCTTTTACTTTCCAATATCTTCAATTGGACTTCTTCTTTTGTCTTTCAGTTGTTTAAAATGCGATGGAGTAAGACCGGTAATCTTTTTAAACTGGTTGGATAAATGTGCCACACTACTATAGTGTAATTGATAAGCAATTTCAGACAGGTTTAATTCGCCGTACATAATCAGCTCCTTTACTTTTTCAATTTTATGCGTAATGATGTATTGCTGTATCGTAATACCTTTCACCTCTGAGAAGATATTAGAGAGATAGGTATAATCCATTTTAAGTTTTTCGCTGATATAATCTGAGTGGTTAATATTGACCATATCGTTGGTATTGTGCACCAATTCAATGATAGCATTTATAATTCTTTCAATCAGAATTGAACGTTTATCATCCATCAGTTCAAGGCCATAAACGAGCAAGTCATTTTTTAGTTGGGACAATTGTATTGTTGTAAGATTTTCCATAATCTCAATTTCCCCCAATTCGACGAGAATGAAATGATACTCATGTTTTTTAAGCACTTCTTTCACCACCAATTTACATCGGTTACTCACCATATATTTGATGTATAATTTCAAGATTATTAGCTCCTTTCCTTATGTTAATTTCCTATTCAAAGTTAGGCAATATAACAGATAAATGTCCGGTTTTGGAGCTTTATCTTCAAAATGAATATATAATATTTGACATAATAGAGAATAGATTCAAAAACATGTTGCATAAGTTCGACTAATCGTTACATAATTCACACATATTTAGTGCTTGCCCGAAAAGCCCAATTTCTGCGTTACGCCCTTTCTGAAAACAGTCATCCCGAGAATCGGGGCTCCTTGATTTTCAGAAAGGCCAAGCCTTGAAATTGAACTTTTCGATTCAAGCACTTGAAAAAAAAGTAGTTTTCTTGCTGACACTATTTAAGCCACAAACCATAACTTCAAAGCTATTTTATTGTTTATGCTTTATATTTTTCCACTGTAAAGCGTGCCATAAGGTAGCTCACTGTTGATTCGGCTCCCTGGTTAAGATTAACGTTATGCTCTTCCAACCCGTCGTAACAACCTCCGGTACATGGATTATAAATGATTTGGCACAAACGATTCTTTCCTAAAAACCAATTGAATGCAATGTGCATTTTCTCCAGATAATCTTTAGACTCAAAGGCATTGTAAAATTTACTTAATGACATAATAGTGTAGGAAACTTCGATGGGTTGTTCTCCAACATAATATGCTTCCTCTCCCTTATGCAGCCATTCTTTATTGGAGATGACCCTTATCCCGTCTTTATTAAAAGTTTTTAATAAAAGGAAACGAAACGATGAAACAGCAATCTCTTTATAAATTCTTTTTCCGGTTACCAGCCACGCGTTGAGTAATGCCTCGGGCAAAAGGCTGTTCGCATATGTAAGGTAGCTTTCAAACCATTCCCAATTTTCTGCTGATTCATGTTTATACATCTGAACCATACGGTTAGCCATTTTTTCAATAATTTGAATTGTTTCTTTTGTTCCGAATGTATCCTGATAATAGAACAACCCTTTTATAACAAACGCCATAGCCCGGGTAGAATATATTTCAGATAACTGAGGCAAAGCTATTTGCATAATAGAATTGGCCTGGATGATGAACGTAGCAGGGAGTAACAGTTCTTTTGAAATAAGAAAACCCAATGCCCAAATAGCACGACCATTGGCATCGTCGAGATTTGTTTTCCTGTTCTGCTTTGTAAAGTGCAAATTTTCATCAATATAATTCTCAAAACGCCCCGATGACAGTAGGCAGCGCTGTATAAAACTGAGGTATGTTTGCAAGTATGGCAGATCGTTGTTATCGGCAGTCATTTCGTAATGCATGCACATGGCTATCATAGCCCGGGCATTATCGTCGAGCGTATAACCGGAACTTAAATCGGGTTGATTAATTTTTGAAAACTGGATGATTCCAACATCAGTTGTCATTTTTTTAAGGTGATCCAGGTTAATTGAGGGTAAACTGTAATGAGGTATTATTTTTTCACCCAATATTTTTTCGAAAACTTTAGAATGAGCTATAGCTGAATTTTCCCATGCTGAAGGAATAATTTTTTGCAGCGTGTTTAAACGGATATTTTCACGTAAGTTGTCGTCTTCGAGCAGACGCTTCACTCCCATTGCCAGTTGTTCAGAGTTCCCGAAGTCGAAAATAATCCCTGTGTCATTGGTCAATACTTCTTTTGCATGAGGAATTGGGGTTGAAATAATTGGGCAGGCACAACTCATAGCATAAGCAAAAGTTCCGCTAACGATCTGATTCGGATCGTTGCTCGTAAACAGGTATATGTCGGTTAACTGCAAATATTCCAGTAAATCGGGTAACGCTAAATAGCTGTTAACAAACCTGACGTTATGCTGAATTCCTAATGTTTTCACAGTTTCTTCCAGCATTTTCCTATATCCCTCCCCTTCGTTTTTTACCACTTCGGGATGTGTTTTACCAATTACAAGAAATATCACATCGGGGCTGATTTTAATAATTTCAGGTAATGCCTGCAATGTGGTTTCTATGCTCTTGCCTGAACTTAACAATCCAAATGTTGACAACACTTTCCGCCCCGTTAACCCATATTTTTTTTTCAGTACATCTTTGTCGGTGTGTGCTACAAGGTGTGTGCCGTGTGCTATAACAGAAACTTTATCGGGCGCAATACCATAATCGTTCACTAAAATTTCTGATGCTCGATTGGTCATCACAATAACTGACTCACTTACATATGAAATTAATCGGACTTTAGCCCTGAATATTTCATCGGGATGTGGCAAGACCGTATGAAAAACAATGGAAATGGGTTTTTCAACATCTGCTATGAATTGGAGGAATGCTTTTTCCTGAGCATGAAAAAAACCAAACTCATGTTGTATCAAAACAAAATCAATCTGTTTGTTTTGGTTGATATATCCGGCCAATTTTGAAAACGCCTGAGACTTAGAGGTATCAAGAATATACTTTACATCGTCCGAATATATGTGGTTTGAACAACCAGCCTCCAGAGCACAAATATTTATACGAAATGAGGTTCCGAATTGTTTTCTCAGCGCAGCTATCAAGTCCTTCGAATAGGTTGCAATACCGCATACGCGCGGAGGATAAGATGTTATTACAAGTATTTCAGCAAGTTTTTTGGGAGGATCAGTCATTAAATCGGTACGATTCTCTACTTTAGTTGCTTGATTATTGTGTTTAGTTTCTGGCTGAAACAAATCGGTATATCGATTATCTCCAACGTTGAACTGGTCTGAAATTATTTTATTTTTCATTCTGCCCTGTATAAGATAACAACTCGGCCAATAGCGACGATAAGCTTAATGATGCAGTGGCAATAACCGAATCGGCTGCACCGTAATAGATATAAAGAGTATCACCAAATAAGGCTGTACCCGTAGGGAAAACCACATTGTTTACTTCGCCCTTTCGTTCCCATTCACTTTCGGGCGAGAAAAGTGCATGCGGTAAGCGGGCAATCACTTTATCAGGATTTTCAAGGTCGAGCAATGCAGCACATGCCGAATAAACGTTTCCATGTTCGGTCTCTTCTACCCCGTGGTAAATCAGCAACCAACCATCCTTGGTCTCAATTGGCGGGCAACCGGCACCTATATAACTTGACTCATGAAGGAACGAAGGATCGATTAATATGTGATCCTGAAATTCCTTGAAATAATTGTCCCAATAGTTTTTATCCAGATCCTCCAGTTTGTTGAAATGTGCTATTTGAATTCCGGGTCTGATCCGATGCAGGAACACCAACTGACCTTTAATTCGCCTTGGAAAGAAAACCACATTTTTGTCCCACAACATGATCCTTTTTTCAGGATCCGACTCCTGGTAGTAGAATTTCTGATTCCGGTAATACTTTTCCTTTACTTTTCCCGAGGTTTCAGCGCGGTACACAAACTCAGCATACGTTATGGGCGGAACTATTATCCCGTGTTTTTTAAATTTTTTCAGGTCTTTTGAAGTTGCCAAAACGCCACGGGCATTCATCCCATCGTAAGCAGTATATGTCAGATAATATAAATCGTCAATTTTTACAATCCGGGGATCCTCAACACCTTGCGATTCATAATCAAAGTCAGGTACGATGATAGG